>JAGQVA010001091.1 GCA_020438265.1 Bacteroidota bacterium | reverse complement strand
TTGTGAGCCATTTACGGTTCAGTTTAGTGATCTTTCTCCAGCGACAAACTTCCCGATTCAGAACTGGGACTGGAATTTTGGATTGTTTGGCGCGAATTCAACTTTACAAAATCCTTCCTATACATATTTGAATGATGGTACCTATCAGGCTTTTTTATTAATCACAGATTCTAATGGTTGTACAGGATCTGATTCGAGAGATATTACGATTTGGCCACTTCCTGAACCCAATTTTGTGGCGGATGATAGTTTTGGCTGTGCGCCAAAAGATGTACAGTTTATTGATCTTACTCCAACAGCAGTTACATGGGAATGGAATTTTGGCGATAATTCTCCCGTTTCTCCCGATCAAAATCCATTGCATACTTATCAGACAGATGGAGTGTATTCCGTTACGCTTCAGGTTTGGGATGCCAATGGATGTACCAATTCACTGACAAAAAACAATTATATAAATCTCGATCATCCGGAAGCAGCATTTACTGTAAGTGATCGGGTGATTTGTCCGGGGGCAAATTTGACTTTCTTCGACAATAGTCAGTCTGATACTGCAATCGTAGCCTGGGCCTGGGATTTTGGAGATGGTACAGGCACTTCAAATGCCCAAAATCCGACTTATGCTTATCAAAATTCCGGGTTTTACGATGTTACACTTACCGTAACGGATATATTTGGATGCACCAGTACGATTACTCAGACGGCTTATATTGAGGTATTGGTGAATGAAATTCCTGAAATTCCGAATATCAGATATGTCACAGTTTTAAGTGATAACTCAGTGGAAATAGCTTATGATGCCTACACAAATCTGATAAATGATTTTGGGCGTTATATTATTTATCGGGAAAATCAGGGAAACTGGGTTCAGGTTTATTCGACAACGAATATAAATGAACTTTCCTGGACGGATAGTGGGTTGGATACCAAACAGAATTCCTATTGTTACCGGATTCAGGTTGAAAATTACTGTGGGTTGACTTCTGATCTGAATCTTTCAGAAACACATTGTACTATTCTTCTCACGACTACTTCTCAGGTTGATCAGATTTTACTGGACTGGTCTGATTATGTCGGATGGGGTGGGGTAGAGAGTTATCAGATCTATCGGGTCAATAATTACAGCACTTCGGGAATCACTTTGATCGCAACAGTTCCCGGTAATCAGACTGCTTTTACTGATACCAATATGTTTTGTTATGATGCTTATACTTATCGAATCAGAGCAAAAGAGCAGACTGGCGAAGAAATTTCATGGAGTAATATTAAAGAAGAAGCGCCCATGCATTTTGGGCCGCCAAATCCCATGCACATGAGCCTGGCGACGGTACAACAAAATAGTTATATCTGGATTCGATGGGAGAATATTCCGTTGGGAGATAATTTGAACTGGGTGGAAATTGAAAAAAATACTGGAAATGGATTTCAGCAAATTCTCCGGCACAGAGTTACCGATACCATTCGCTCCTACGAAGATTTTGATGTAGATGTCAGCAGTCAACCCTATCAATACCGTGCTTTTGTAGTTGATACTTGTGGCGATTATACCCCTATTGGCAGGTATTCAGCTAGTATGCATTTACGGGCAGAGCGGGATAATGGAATTGTCTATCTGAACTGGACTCCATACAAAGAATGGGAATATGGCGTTGAGCGATATGATATTGAAGTTTTTAATGAAAGTACAGGATTGTTTGAGTTAGTCGGTACCGTAATTGGTTCTCTAAATTCATTTGTAGATGATAAGACGGATTTGGCACAAGCTTCTTATTGTTATCGGATTATTGCACACGAAATAGCCGGAAATTTATACACCAGTACCTCCAATGAAGCCTGTGTATTGATTGATCCTTTGCTGTTTTTCCCCAATGCCTTTACACCTAATCAGGACTTATTTAATGATCGGTTTTTGATTCCAGGCGTTTTTCTGGATGAATTCAGAATGGAGATATACAACCGATGGGGCAAAAAAATATTTGAAACAACTGCCATCGATGAAGGATGGGACGGAACTTCAAATGGTGTACCCGTCCCCGAGGGAGTTTACGTTTTCAAAGCTTTTGGCCGTGGATATGCAGGGCAAATTATTCAGCGA
>JAGQVA010001090.1 GCA_020438265.1 Bacteroidota bacterium | reverse complement strand
TGTCATGAAAAATATATCAATCATCATACTCGCAGCCTTTGCAATGATTATCTCAGCCTGCGAACCAAACGACAAAAAATCTGACGCTTACGGAAATTTTGAAGCGAAAGAAGTGATTGTAGCAGCCGAAGCAAACGGACGTCTGATTGCTTTCTCTGTTGAAGAAGGTCAGGATTTAGCCAAAAATCAGGTCATTGGCTATATTGACACCACTCAATTGTCTCTTAAAAAAGAGCAACTCAAAGCCAGCATTAAAGCTGTCCTGAGCAAAAGACAAAATATAGACACACAGTCAAAAGTTTACGAAAAACAAAAGAGTAATCTCAACAGAGAAATCGCAAGAGTAGAAAAACTTCTGGCTGACGGTGCTGCTACGCCCAAACAACTCGACGACCTCAAAGGACAACTCGAACTGGTTGAAAGACAAGAAGATGCACATATCACCGCATTGGTTACAGCCAACCGGGGAATTTCAAGTGAAGTACAGCCGCTACTCACGCAGATCACACAAATTGATGATCAGATTCGCAAGAGCGTAATCAAAAACCCTATTGATGGAAAGGTCCTCACCAAATTTGTCGAAGAAAACGAAGTAACCGGTTTTGCCCGTCCGCTTTACAAAATTGCCGACACCAAAGATATGTTCCTGAGAATTTATCTGGAAGGGCAACTCCTGGACAATATTCAAATTGGGCAAAAGGTAAAAGTCCTGGTGGATGATGACGCAAATTCCTATCATGAGCTGGAAGGTACCCTGACCTGGATTTCCGAAGAAGCTGAATTTACCCCCAGATCTATTCAGACCAAAAATGATCGTTCCAAACTGGTTTATGCCGCCAAAGTAAAAGTCAGCAATGACGGAATGCTAAAAATAGGAATGCCCGGAGAAGTTAATTTTCAATAAGAAATGCGAATAAGTAAGCCGAAAGGTAAAAACGCAAGTTTAGAGGCCGTTAGGTCTCAAATGTGGGTAGAAAATGAAAATTTTCTCCTTCCCCCTCCATTTTGCGCCGTATCGGCGCAAAATGGAGGGGGGGAAGAAATTCCCGCAATTCTACCCACGTTAGACCCTTAACAGGGTCTTTAACGCACTTTTTACTCTTCGGCTTCACCTATTCGAATAAGAATACATAATAAATAACAAGCATAATGTCTGCTATAAGAATTGAAAATATCCATAAGTCCTACGAAGAGACAGAAGCCTTAAAAGGAATTAATCTCGAAGTGAATGAAGGCGAACTGTTTGGATTAATAGGACCAGATGGAGCCGGAAAAACAAGTCTGATCAGAATTCTTACCACATTGATTCTTGCTGACGAGGGAAATGCCGAAGTAATTGGGTATGATGTGGTCAAAGACTATAAAAAACTCCGCATGGAACTGGGGTATATGCCGGGAAGATTTTCTCTGTATTACGACCTGACTATTCTGGAAAATATTACCCTGTTTGCCACTATTTTTGGAACTACGTTGGAGGAAAATTACGACCTGGTCAAAGATATTTACGGTCAGATCGAACCATTCAAACATCGCAGAGCAGGGCAATTGTCAGGAGGAATGAAACAAAAACTGGCTTTGTCCTGTGCATTGATTCACGCGCCAAAAATTCTCTTTCTGGATGAACCAACAACAGGAGTGGACGCCGTTTCCCGACGCGAGTTTTGGGAAATGCTGGGCAAATTAAAAGCCCGGGGAATTACCATCTTTGTTTCGACCCCTTATATGGACGAGGCCAGTCTTTGCGATCGGGTGGCCCTGATTCAGGAAGGAAATATCCTTCAAATCGATACCCCACAGGGTATTGTCGATCAGTTTGACAGGGAGCTTTTCGCAGTCAAATCAGCGCGCAAGTATCAGCTCCTGGAAGACCTGAGGACTTATCCTCATGCTCATTCCGTGCACGCATTTGGCGAATTCATTCATTATACTGACCAGCGAAACGATTTCCAGGCTTCGACCCTCAATCAATATTTAACAGAAAGAGGTCATGAGCAACTGCATATTGCACAGGTTGATCCCAATATAGAAGATTGTTTTATGGCTCTTATGTAACCCTGAAACCGAAAAACTATGTCATCCATACAGGTAGAAAATCTG
>JAGQVA010001089.1 GCA_020438265.1 Bacteroidota bacterium | reverse complement strand
GGTTCCAATAAGATGATTCCCATCAATATTCGTCTGATCTGCGCAACCAATAAACCCCTTTTTGAAATGGCCACAGAAGGGTCTTTCCGGCAGGATCTTTTATATCGCATCAATACTGTCAAAATTGAACTTCCGCCCCTCAGAGAACGAAAAACAGACATTCCTCTGCTGGCCAATCATTTCCTCGATATGTATGCGGAAAAATATCAAAAAGGGGAAATGAAGATCAATAAAGCTGCAATCAATACACTCTTGCAGTATCCCTGGCCCGGGAACATCCGCGAACTCCAACATGCCATTGAAAGAGCAGTAATCATGGCTGATGGTCCGCAGCTTTCAGCCGTAGATTTTTCGCTTAATCAACCCCTGGGAGCCAATAATGTCAGGCCCAAAACCCTCAACCTTGAAGAAATGGAAAAACACGCCATTATGCAGGCGATCAAGTCTTGCAACGGGAATTATACCCAGGCTGCGAAGGAACTGGGATTTGGGCGGAGTACACTGTACCGGAAGATGGAGAAGTATGGGATTGAGTGAGGGGGGATACGGTGTTTAGAATATCACTTTTTGAAGACTCCCACAGATATCACAGATCCCACAGATAAATCCCGTTGCCAGGCGATTAGATCCGTGAAATCTGTGTCATCTGAGGGAGATATTAAGTGTCACAAAAAAGTGCACAGAAGAGAATTGATTATTTACTTTTTAAACCAGGAAATGGATAAAAAAATAGAAAATATTCGCTCGTTTTCGCCTTTAATTGATTGGGATAAAAATCCATATTTCACTAAAGACTTTAAAGATCAGGCAAAAGTAATTTTTGATGAAACGATAGATGGTCTTTCTTCATTAGAGAAAGAGAATATATGTAATGAAAAGCATGCCTTGCCAATTTTAGAAAATTGTATTCAACGATTTAATCAACTAAAAATTGATACAAGGTTTTTTATTGATACCCAAACCAGAGAGAAAATTATTGAATTTTTCTATGTAATCATTGATGCTTTTGGACTTAGTTATGAATATGGGTTCCTTGACCGGGATAGGGAATGGTAATTAGGAAAATAAGGGTTTCATATAAAGCTGAATCGCAAATTTAAACGCCCCATCGGGGCGAAATGTAGGTAGAATATGATTGAATTTCTCCTTTTCGTGCCGTACCGTAGGTACGAAATGTGGTTTTACATATCGTACCTACGGCACGAAAAGAAGGGCCAAGCCTAATATCTACCCACATTTCGCCCCGATGGGGCGTTTTCTCGCGAAAAATTATTTGATTAAATCACAAAATTGTAATTCATTAAAACGACCAGAAATCCATTTTCTCCCCTCCATATAACAAAAACCTAAACCCAATCCCTTATATTCGCTTTTAATCAAAAAAACAATACTTGATTATGAAGCGCTACTTACTACCACAGGTCATTTTTTTCTTTTTCATATTCCTCATCTTCCTGGCTTGTAATACCGGAGCTCCTCAAACCGTGGATTACGCCCAATTATCCGACGAGGAAAAACGAATGGCTAAAAACGCCATCGCTGGCCTCGAAGTCGCCGAAGGCCTGGAAGCAACCCTTTTCGCATCAGAACCGATGATGCTCAATCCCACCAACATCGATATCGATGCCAGAGGGAGAGTCTGGGTTTGCGAGGCTTTTAATTACCGCAATCAACTCAATCCGCAAAATCCCCTCCATGAAGAAGGAGATCGAATCCTTATTCTCGAAGACACTGATGGCGACGGAAAAGCGGATCAATCCAAAGTGTTTTATCAAAACCCTGATATCAACTCTGCTCTCGGAATTGCGGTGATTGGCAATCGGGTGATTGTTTCTGTTAGCCCCAATATATTTGTCTTTACTGATGAAGATGGAGATGATAAACCCGATAAAAAGGAGATTCTGTTTACAGGTATTGGTGGCGAACAACACGATCACGCAGCCCATGCTTTTACTTTTGGACCGGATGGAAAGCTGTATTTTAATTTTGGGAATGAAGGGAAAGGTTTGAAAGATAAGGATGGAGAAGTCGTCAATGACCAGTTTGGACAGCCTGTAGTCGCAGAAAGAAATCCTTATCAGGAAGGAATGGTATTCCGATGT
>JAGQVA010000107.1 GCA_020438265.1 Bacteroidota bacterium | reverse complement strand
CCTTAACTTCTTCTTTGGTTACTTCAGAGATTTTTTCATTCAGTTTTTCCTTGAGTTTGTTAAACTGTGCAGAAACAGGTTGAGAGAACAAAAGGGTAATGATAATCAGGCTGATAATTGGTTTCATTATTTAATTTGTTTAGAATGTTTGGTAGTGAGTGGGACAAAAAGGGAGAAGTGTAACCACTTGTAGAGCTTTTTTTAGGAAGTTTTTTTTGGAGGAATTCAATTAACCTCAACCACAATCTCAACTTCAACCTCAATTTCAATTACAAAAGCATGCATATTTCTGCTTCACAATTAGCAGGTTGTATGGCCTGAACAGGTTTGGATATAGGTGGGGAAATTAAATGATTTATTATTTTGGATAATATCGTTTGTGAATGAAATAAAACATTTTGTCAAAATATCCGTTTATTATATTATATGTGCATAGTTGTCAGGCTGCTTAAAATCAATTCATTAATATCTTTTTCCAAGTTATTTTCAACGTTTTTTTATCGCTGAGCATCCCCGGATTGATTTATTTTAAGAAATAAATTTTCTCACTATTTGCCTTTTTACAAAGGGTAATTTCAACACACTTCACCAGTCTTGCAGACTATCGCTTTTAATTTCATTTTCAATCTCAATATATATTCTATGCTTAATATTCATGATTTACAGGTCATCCTGATTAATAATGGTGGTAAAATCCTTGACAATATTTCCAAAGACGAATTAGAACATTATCGAAATGTCAGGAATGCGTTACCAGAAATAAATGTAGCGGAAGATATGGCCATTCAGGAGGAAATTTCCACTATGTATAAGTTTGGCCAAAAACGTATCGCCCGGAAAATACGCCAACAATTTTTTACTGTTCTGGAAGAAAAAAAGAATGACAGTGAATTGAATGTGTTAAAATTATCCCGGGTTCTGTTTGTTGATCGCCCAAGAAAAAGATTTCGTCCCAAACATTTCTCCCTTGTAACGCGGCTTATGCACCTTATTCATGAAAACTATCCTATTTATAATGGAAATGTCGCCAACTTCTTCGGTTATATTCCTCCCAAAGGTGATAAAGTTCCGCTTTTCCGAAAGTTGAATGATTATATTGAGTTTTATGATTATATGATCAAAACCTATCGGGAAGTGTTGTTGAAAGGAGAATTGTACGATCTGCTGAAAGTATTAGAGATTAAAAATAGATCTTACAAAGAAATCCTTAACCAATCCAAAAACCTTGACCTTGTGGTGAGATCGGCGAGCCAGTTGCATAGGAAAGGCGAACTGGTCTTACCGCAAAAGATTTCATTGAGTGGCTCTTTTGGCTATTAGCGGTTGGCTTTTAGCCGTTAGCCATTAGCTGTTTGCTATAATGGCCAATTGGCAAAAGCTAACAGCAAATAGCTATCATGATTCCAACTATTTTCACAGGACTTCTGATGATAAATCGGGAGTCCTTTTTCGTTTATATTGTCCTCCCGGAGACAACAAGGAACTGAAAAATGTATTACCTTTGTGACAAGATTCAGAAAAATGCTTCTTAATATATTGTTGATTAAACAAGACAAATGAGAATATGAGTGCAGATAACGGAAAAAACACACACGAAAAACTGATTATTATCGGGTCAGGACCTGCGGGTTATACCGCAGCTATATATGCCGCCAGAGCAGAGCTCAAGCCATTGATGTTCAGTGGTATGCAGCCCGGGGGACAATTGATGATTACCAATGATGTGGAAAACTATCCTGGTTATAAGGATGGAATTATGGGACCAGTAATGATGGAGGATTTTCGCCTTCAGGCTGAGCGTTTTGGTACCCGTATCATTTATGAGGATATTACAAAAGTAGATCTTAACGCCACTCCAAAGAAACTCTGGACCGGAGGAGGTCAATTATATACTGCTGACGCTGTAGTGATTGCTACGGGAGCTTCTGCCAAATGGCTGGGGATTGAAGCTGAACAGACTTTTGCTCACAGAGGCGTAAGTGCCTGTGCTGTTTGTGATGGATTTTTCTTTAAAGGTCAGGAACTGGCTATCGTTGGGGGAGGAGATACTGCTGCTGAAGAAGCGCTTTATCTTTCCAAACTTTCTCCCAAAGTTCACATGCTGGTGAGGAGAGATGAGCTTCGTGCATCAAAAATTATGCAAGCCCGTGTGATGGCTGCTCCCAATATTAAAGTCTACTGGAATACTGAAGCAAAAGATCTTTCAGGTGAAGATAAGGTTGAAAGAGTTCATTTGGTGAATAATGTAACCGGAGAAGAATCTACCATCGAAGTAGGAGCCTTTTTTGTGGCAATTGGACATAAGCCCAATACCGATATTTTTAAAGGCCAACTGGATCTGGATAACGCTGGATATATTATCAATAAACCAGGTACTTCACATACGAATATTGAAGGCGTATTTGTCAGTGGTGACGCTGCTGATAATGTATATCGCCAGGCAGTTACTGCCGCAGGTACAGGTTGTATGGCTGCCCTTGATGCCGAAAGATGGTTAGCCGAAAAGGAATCTGAGCTGGCAATGGGGTAATCCCTTTGTCAGCTTTTCTACCAGATAAAAAGGGCCGTGGTTGCGATTGAGAAACGGCTATGGCCCTTTAAGCCTCATTTTGTAACACTTCACGAATCTCCTGTCTTTCATTTAGAGTAAATTTATCTACCTTCGGGCGTATAAAATTTACTTATGACAGAAACAACAACGACGTCCTTGCTTCAAACGTTAATTGATATTTCTAAAGAAGCGGGGCAAGAAATCCTTCGCATATATGCTGATGAGTCTCTTTTTGACCGTGTAGACTTTAAAGCTGACGACTCTCCATTAACATTAGCTGATAAAGCTGCTCATGCTGCGATTGAGGCACGCCTGAAAGTAGCTACTCCTGATATTCCTATTTTATCTGAAGAAGGACGCAATATCCCCTATGAGGAGCGTTCTCAGTGGACTCGTTTCTGGATGGTGGATCCTCTTGACGGAACCAAAGAGTTTATTAAGAGAAACGGTGAATTTACCGTGAATATCGCTTTGGTTGAAGGCGGTTCAGTTATTATGGGATGCGTTCATGTTCCTGTTCAGGACACTACTTATTATGGTGCCAAAGGCGAGGGAGCTTTTGTGATCCGCCAAGAGGAAGAAGCTCAGAAAATTGAGGCTTCTGACCTGGATATGAATGCATCCGGCCTGCGTCTGGTTGCTTCAAGATCTCACATGAGCCCTGAAGTGGAAGAGTATGTAGAGCAGTTTGACAACCCTGAAATGGTTTCTATGGGTAGTTCTCTCAAACTGGTATTGGTAGCTGAAGGAAAAGCTGATATATATCCAAGATTGGCTCCAACCATGGAGTGGGATACAGCTGCGGCTCAGATTATCGTTGAAGAAGCTGGCGGGACAGTGATCAATCACGAAACCGGCACTCCTGTAGTGTATAACAAGGAAAATCTCCTGAATCCCCACTTTATCGTATTTGGTAAGAAATAAATAGCCTTTAGCGGTTAGCTATTGGCCTTTCGCTTAATTGTGAAATTTTCCAATAGCCAATAGCCAATAGCCAATATAGTCTCTTAATTCCTCTACCCGGGTTTTAAGGGAAAGGCAGATGTTTTTGATAAACAAGCTGCCCCTACATTCTCTCTATCTCCCGCCGAGATAGGGAGTTTCTTTTTTGGGGAAAATAGTCAAACCAATCGCTGCGTTTTTTTACCCATTCGACCCAAAAATAGTCTTTTCCTCGTATTTGGATAGTATTTTTATGCTGATCAAAGATTAAAAGGAAACAGGAATGTCAAAAGAAAACATAAGGCTTCTCAAGGAAGAAATTGAAAACTTGCGCAAAGAAAATTCTCATCTCCGCACCGCTTTGAAGGTGAAGGAAATGGAAGGGGAAAATGGACAATCTGTGATTTCCCGGGAAAAGCTGGATTCAACCGTTAAAGCCCTGGTAAAGCAGTTGGATGAGTTGAAAGAATTTCATTCTTTGATTGGCAAAACGCTGGAACGCTCCAAAAAAGTAGAAGAATCCATGGAGGCTTTGGCCCCTGCCCTGGAGGTACAGGTCAGAGGATATCAAAGAGAAATTGATCATTTACATGCTTCTTCTGAAGATACTGCTGAAACCTATGCAGGGATAGTCGCCAATCTTGAAAATCAATTAAAGGAAAAAGAAGAATCCCATCAAAAGGAGATGGAGAAGATAAAAGCCGAATACGAAGCAAAAGTGAAGGCACTTGAGGAAAAAACAGGCCTTTTGCAGCAAAAAGTGGATGATTTTGAATCAAAAAAATCAGTAACGAATGATAAGGCCACAGATAATAACGTTGGAGCCCAACCTTTTACTTCCCTGAGTATTTTTACTGAATAATTACTGCTTTTTGATTTTTATCTTTTGCCCTATTTTGATTGTATTAGAAGAAAGCCCATTAATTCTTTTTATTTCATCGACTTTCACTCCATACTGTCGGTAAAGGGAAAAAAGGGTCTCCCCGGCTTTTACTTCATGGGTAATCCACCCATTAACGATTTCTGCTCCGTCCGGAATATCTGAATCAGGCTGAGAATTGATTTCCGGGTCAGTATTTTTTGGGGTTTCTGCTACAGAAGCTTTATAGGGGCGATTTGGCAAATCAGCTGTAGAAATGGCCAGAAGCGTTCTCAGTTCACGGATATCTCTGACTCTTTGTACTTGAGCATCCTGATTGACCAGAAAAATTCCGGGTAAAGAATTGTGCGCAAAGGCGTTTTTCAGGAAACTATAATCCGCCTCTCTGGGCAAGAATAATTGTTCCCAGGGCATTTCATATTGCAGAAGTCTGCTTTCCCAGTTGCGTCTAACTTTGTCCACGGATATGCTGACAAATCTTACGGGTTTATTGCTGTAATCCTGATAAATTTCTCTCAAATCAAATAAGGTAGAAAGAGAGGCTCCATTATGACTGGCCCAGAAGTTGACTACCCAGACTTCCTCTCTTGATTGCCTGGCAAATTCCTGGCACTCTTGCAGAAAGTTGGTATAATTAAGGCTGGTATCCGGCCTGTACTGGCCAAATAAAGGAGTAGAAATCATCCCACTAGTGCAAGTCAATAAAATGAAAAGTATGTGTTTTTTAGACATAGAAATAATTCCAGGATCGTTAAATGATGAATATAATACTTTTTGTATAAAAATCGGTAATTATCCTAATGCTTTGTAAATTCTGGAGTTGACCATCGCAAATAACTGAAAAGGTTTGAGTTTTCTCCAGGTGATTTCATCAAGTAAATCACTCCAGTAAAAATAAGGTGAAATATGATAATCTACCATTTCCTTTTTGACTTCTTCTCTCAGACGTAAGGTGCAAATCCACCCGTCTGCAAGTTCTTCCTGCAAGGCTTCATAATAATCATCTCTTTCCAGATAGATGTGGAATACATTTTCACATATAAGAATAAACTTATTGACTCCGTGATCAATCAAATAGGTCAGACAATTTTCGGCGAGCAACTTATAATCATTATCAAATAAGTCATTCCATTCTCCAAACAATTCAATGATTGCATATCCGTCCTGATAATTGACATACAGGATTTTTACCAGCAGGCTTTCTGATCCGAAATCATCCCAGAGAGGATGCGCAGGGATATGATTAATTGACCGATCATAATAAAACATATTATGCTCTACACCATAAAAGGGCGACTTTTCATCCTCCTCATGACTGTATAGCTCCAGCCAGCCATAAAATGGTTCTATATCCCTAAGTTCTCTGCCCATTTTTCAGACTAATTACCTATTTTTGCGTAAATGTAATAAGACTTCCTGAATCATTTTAACTTTTAAAATCGGATTGCGTAATGAATATTGCTATGAATTTCAGGAAATATTTTCTTTATAATATATTAGTTCTCATTGGTATACCTGTTGCCGCTCAAACTTTGCAAAAAGTAGACACCTTTCATACTAAGGAGGACTTAACACATATGTTTTTAAACATTGAGGTTCCCGCCGGAGAGATGGTTCTCCAAACATCGGGAATCTGTGGAACGAGTTTATCGAAGCTGTTTGCTTCCGATGCAGTTGTCAAACAAGATATTCAAACCAAGTCTGATCAGGAAGGAAATCATTTTCAAACTGTAAGACTTCATGCTCCCAGGTCTGGAGAAAATAAGGTAGCTCCAGCGGCCAATCTTCGTATTTCAGAAAAAATTACCAGCCTTGATACTTATGTCGACAGAGCGACTCATAAATCCGAATTTTTGGCTGATCCTTCTATGTCCACAGATTTGTTTGTTGATCTGGGTGTAGGAGAATCAACTTTGGATCTCTCCGGCCTGAGTCTGAACAATGTTTCTGTCAACTCGGCATTTTCGAATGTAACCATTCACTATTCGCAGCCCAATCAGGTACCCATGAAAAAAATGGATATTCATGCTGCCAGTGCGGATATTATTCTACAAAATCTGGAACACGCCAGGGCCGAACTGATTTCCATCCAAAATGACATGGGAGAAACCCAACTGATCATTGGAAATGGAGAAACTCCGGAATCAACCATTTATCTTCAGTCAGGAGTCGGAAGCTGTAAATTATTGATCGATAAAAACCAACCGATCAAGCTTACTCTGAAAAGCGGATTTTTCTCTACAGTGAAAGTAGAAGGTTCCTTTGAAAAGGTGCAAAAAGACATCTATACGAATGAGGCCTTTAATACTCAAAAAGGCAAATGTATCAAGATTATCTGCAACATTGACTTTGGAAGTATTACAGTTATTGAAACTGAATAATATTCCTTACCTTCACGGGCGGTTACCCGTTTTTTATTTTATTTATATTTAGACCCAAAATATTTAAACTTTAAGAATTCAGTCTTATCCTTTGGATAGCGACTGATTTTTTATGTAATGATTTAGCTGTTTGCTATTGGCCATTGGCTGTTGAGAATAAGACAAAAACCAATAGCTAACGGCCAATAACTAAAAGCCAAAACTTTTATAAACAATATGGATTTTCTAAAAGTTGAAGGAGTCTCCAAATCCTATGACAATCATTTGGCAGTAAACAAGGTTTCCCTGAAAGTGCCTCAGGGCAAAATTTATGGCCTTTTGGGACCTAATGGTGCCGGAAAAACATCTATTATCAGGATGATCACTGGTATTACGGTTCCGGATGAAGGGAAAATTTTTTTCAATGGAACACCTTTAGCCCGCCATCATACCAGGGAAACAGGTTATATGCCTGAAGAAAGAGGCCTATACCCCAAAATGAAGGTAATGGAGCAGATAATATATTTGCTTAGCTTGAAAGGATTGTCTACGAAAGAAGCGACCGAAGCTGCCAAAACCTGGCTGGAAAGACTTGAACTTAGTGACTGGGCCAACCGCAAAACGACGGACTTGTCCAAAGGAATGCAACAAAAGGTGCAGTTTATCTCTACCGTAGCTCATAAACCTCAGTTACTCATTCTTGATGAACCCTTCTCCGGCCTCGATCCGGTGAATGCTCAACTGATTGAAAAGGAGATTTTCAATATGAAGGAAGAAGGGACGACGATTATTTTTTCAACCCATCGAATGGAACAGGTCGAGGAATTGTGCGACCATATTGCCTTGATGAGTAAAGGTCAGTTGATGCTGGAAAATGATATCCAGGAAGTGCGAAAGCAGTTTCAGAAAAATGTTTATCGGGTCGAATATAAAGGGGATCGATCATTTTGGGAAAGAATGAATAAAGTCGAGGTTCTTGAACTGACAGATAAATTTGCGATGTTGAAAGCCAGCGAATCAATCACCGGGAAAGATATTATGCAAATTCTGATAAACAGCCCATTGGAGATTTTCAGTTTTGAACTTCACCTGCCACGCCTGCGGGAGATTTTCATTGAATTAGTTGGAAAAAAGAACATTCATTCAAAACCTCTAAAGTCTATCTAACTTACTATAAACTCATTAGCCGTGGATAAAATCTGGATAATAATAAAAAGAGAATACCTGAATATTGTAAGGAAAAAATTTTTCCTGATTGCAACGTTTTTGGTTCCATTGGGGTTTGCCGCGATTTTTGGCATTCAAATTCTGGCAGCCAAATTTGTTGAAAAAGAATCATATACGGTTTTGGTAGAGGCAGAGGCAATGCCTGAAATCACGGGTCGTCTTACCAGGGGAGATATCGTCTCATTTGAAAACAGCAGCCTATCTAAGGATAGCCTTAGAGCTCGTGTGGAGAAAAACAAAGACGAAATATATCTGACTATTTCTGAATCTATTCTTGAAAAAAAGAATGGGACCGCCATTTTGATTGCTTCCAAAAATCCCAGCCAGCAGGCTATCCAGGAAATCAGATCAAAACTGAAAGATGCCATTCAGGATTATAAAAACGAAAAGGCCAATATAACAAAGGAACAACTCGCAGCGACGGATTTTGACCTTGATGTAGAAACGCGTAAAGTGCAGGGAGGAGAAGAAAAAGAGACAAATATTGCGCTCGCTACCGGAATTGGATTTGGGGTTTCTTTCCTGATGTATATGTTGATGGGGATTTACGGATCCATTCTCATGCAGGGAGTCATTGAAGAAAAATCCAATCGGATTGTAGAAATTATTGTATCCTCTATCGATCCATTCAAACTCCTGATGGGAAAAACGCTAGCCATTGCTTCTGTCGGAATTACCCAGTTTTTGATGTGGATGATACTTTCGGGAGTAGTGATGACTGTGCTGGCTCCATTTGCTGCGGGTATGGACCCTCAGTCAGTCCAACAGCCTGGTATGGAAGTACAAATGGATGAAGAAGGAATGCAGGCAATTGTGTATGAAATTCAGAATTTTGACTGGACGATTCTCTGGTATTTTCCATTGTACTTTTTGGGAGGATTCTTTTTGTATGGTTCTCTATTTGCCGCAGCAGGAGCAGCAGTAGATAATATTCAGGATGCGCAGCAATTTACCTTGCCGGTAACCTTGCCCATGATTTTGCCAATGCTTTTTTTGCTGAATATTATCCAAAATCCCAATGGTGTATTTGCCATAAGTTTATCGATGATTCCATTCTTCTCACCCATGACGATGCTGGTGAGAATGGCACTTACAGATGTTGCCTGGTATGAAATTGTGCTGTCTATATTGATTTTGATTGGAAGCTTTTTAGGATGTATTTGGCTGGCTGCACGGATTTACCGGACCGGAATTTTGATGTATGGTAAGAAGCCTACTTTTAAAGAGATTTTTCGTTGGGTGAGATATAGCAGAAATTAAGTAATATTCAAAAAATTAATTTACAAAACATTTATCATTTGCGACCATCGTAAATCCTCTTTAATTTGCAGTTTACCCAAAATTGAAAAGGAACATGGCGGATAAAGAATGGAAAAATCAACTTACCCAAATTCTGGAAAGGCTTAGTGCGCTGGAGGAAAAATACGATGGGATGGGGCAGGATATGCTTTCTTACCTCGATGGATTATACTACTCCAATGGACTCACTTACTGGGAATATATCCATCTTGAAAGCCTCTTGGGGCTTCAGGTGCCCAGGACTCCCTTTCAGGATGAAATTATTTTTATCACCTATCATCAGATTACGGAGTTGATGTTTAAGTTGATCAAGCTTGAAATTGATAATCTGACTCAGGATAAGGGAGAAAAAAGCGAGTATCACGATGTAAACAACTGGCACAAGCGAATCCAGCGGGTAATTAATTATTTCAAACATCTGTGCAATAGCTTTGATATCATGCTAACGGGAATGGATCGCGAAGAAATGCGAAAATTTCGCATGGCTCTCCTCCCGGCCAGTGGCTTCCAATCAGTCCAGTTTCGCCATATCGAAATCATGAGTACCCGTCTGGTGAACCTCATTACAGGGATTGATCCTGATCCTGAGGATCATAGCATTGAGGCAGTATATCCTGAAATTTACTGGAAAAAAGGAGGCATTGACCTGGAAACCCATAAAAAAACCATTACCCTCCGGCAGTTTGAAAAAAGATATGATGAATCTCTCATCGATCAGATTGAAAAGTTTGAAAACAGAAACCTGGAATTCCTCTACCAAAATGCCTCCGATTCGATTAAGAATGATGAAAAATTGATTGAATTGTTAAAAGATTTCGATCAGCATATCAATGTTTACTGGAAGCTCAGCCACCTTGCTGCCGCTTCCCGCCACCTTGTGAAAGGGGGAAAAGACATTGACGCTACGGGGGGAACTAACTGGAAATCATTCTTGCCTCCCAAATTTCAGAAGATTATCTTTTATCCCTCATTATGGACTGAGGAAGAAAAAGAAAACTGGGGAAAAGCGGGTGTTACGAAATATTTTCAGCAGGCAATTACCCAACAGTGGATGAAATAACCCTTTATTATGATTCATAACCTTAGACTAATTTGCTTATTCTTATTGCTCTTTCCTGTTAGTATCCTTTCAGCCCAAAATGAGCCGACAATGTTTCAGTTCTCGGGTACTTATAAAACTGTTTCTGTAAAAGTATCCATTCATACACCCGGGGAAGAAGTTGAAGAAACCGAAATAGAAACCACTGAGGAAGACTTTTTAGAAAAGGTGGGAATCAAAGCCCGGAAAACGGAATTTGTCTCTGATGGTACTTTTAAGCTGACTTATTATGGCGAGAATGATCTTCCTGTGGATGTGAGTTCCGGGACCTGGAGTTTTATAGAGGGTAAAATGGTTTTGATTTATGAGAAGCCAACCTCCGACAAAATGGTATTTAGTTTTAAAGTCAGTGAGGAAGGTAAAA
>JAGQVA010001088.1 GCA_020438265.1 Bacteroidota bacterium | reverse complement strand
GTCAATTACTTTTTACTTTGTAATTTCTTGTTCCTTGTTTTTACTTTCTATTCTATCCCCACCATCAATGCACATGCACCCGTTTTCCAATCGTCTCTTCATAAAAGTGATGAAGGGTAAACATCTGCTCTGCACCAATTTTTTGACCAGTCTGGGCAATAAAATACATGACCAGAGCAATTACTCCAAAAGCGGGAATCAGCCACAATATCTCGGCTCCTTTGCCCAGACTCCATAAAGCAAAACCAAAAATTCCTGCAAAAGTAGCCAGCAGCCCCAGAATCACATATCCATAGAAAAACATTGCCCAAACGGTGGGATTAGGTCCATACAGGCCGTTGACACGGGTTCCGCTACTATCTTCTATCTCATCCAGGGAAAGGCTCAATTGGGGCGACCAGTAATGCTGTTCTTCCGGCAAGATTTTCAGAACGATATAATTATGGACAATTTTACCGACGCAGGGAACTTCGGGATCTTTCAGATGATTTTGAAGCAATTCTACAATTTCCTCCTGGGCAAGAGGGATATCCTGGGAAAATCGGGGGCGTATACGGAAGCTGCTCATAGGGTTCGGGTTAAATCCATCCAAAATACAACATAATCAAGCTTCCTCATACCCAAAATGACTTTGATCATTTTCCCTGGTTTTGATAATTAGCCGATAATCTCATAATTTGGATATATGCTTCAAAAACCAGTCATCTTTCTTGCTTTTGCCAATGATCAGGACGATCATCTGGAAATGCTGAAAAAAGAAGGGCGGGATATCTACCAGGCGTTGCAGGATCTGCACGACCAGCAGTTTCTGGAGATTTACCGTGAGGAAAGCGCCGATATCGAGGATATTTTTGCCACTTTCAACCGATTCAATAACCGGGTAGCCATTTTTCATTATGGCGGACACGCCAATGGAACCCTCCTTCGCCTGGAAGGCAAAGACGCCAACGCCAAAGGGCTTGCCCGACTATTTGGAGAGCAGGAACAGCTCCAACTGGTTTTTCTCAATGGATGCTCTACGGGTCCGCAGGTAGAGCAACTTCTTCAGGAAGGGATCAAAGCCATTATCGCTACATCAGTACCGGTTAATGACAGTATAGCAACGGAATTTTCAGTAAAGGTTTATCAAAGTCTTGCGGGCGGAAGCACACTTCAACAGGCCTTTAATCAGGGGATTGCGTTTGTTGAAACAAAATTTGGCGATGCGCATAATCTGGCTATTTATCGCAGTCTTGCCTGGCAGGGAGGAGAAAAGAATATCGAAGAAATTCCCTGGGGGCTTTATGTGAATCCTGCCCATGAAGGAGTGCTGAACTGGAAATTACCGGATTACAAAAAGGTAAGTCTGCCGTCCGGATTTGGAGATTCTATTAAAACCCAATACAAGGTAAATGAATACATCGTCTCTGTTCTGGAAGCCATGGCAGCATACAATAAGGCGCTTTACAGAGAAATGGAAGATGAATTTGGCGATCCCCGGGACCCACGTGAGTTTCCGGAACTGATTATCAAAAATTTTCCCTGGCCTATTGGCTCCCAACTGAGAATCCTGGTGGCTAATTCCGATATGATGAATCAGCCTGGAATGCCTCGACTTCTGCAATTGCTTTACACTTATGTTATCACCTCGCAGTTTCTTTGTTATATCCTTCTGGCGCAGCTGTGGGATACCAAAATAAAAGGAAAAATCGCTCTGGATGCGGAATTTCAGGAAACTTTTCGCTCTATCTTGCCGATGGATGCTGACGGATTCGACTTTATGCAAATCATTGATCTGGTCAGAAGTTTGTTTAAAGCTCACCAGGTCAAACCTTTTATTGAAGAATTTGAAGTCCTGTTCTCCAGTCTTGAAAAGAAAGACGAAGTCTATGAATCCTATGTGTTTCTGGAAGATGTCCGCCAAAGGTATAATCACGAAAAAATAACTCCTGATGAGGTAAACCAGCTTTGCAATGAGGCTGAGTTTTGTCTGACTGCCTTTCTAAAGAAAATTGCCTTCCTTGCCCGTTACAGGCTCATCACAATCAAAGACATTCAGATTTTTAAACCCAAACACAAGGAGGCTTTATTCAGGGTTCAGATGGGTGTTTTGAATGCATTTG
>JAGQVA010001087.1 GCA_020438265.1 Bacteroidota bacterium | reverse complement strand
GATATTTCCCCAGCATGAAACCGTTTTCCTACCTATGCTGGCCGCCTCCCTTGCTGCTGCTGCTTCTGATACATTTTCGTCAGAACTGGGAAATGTATATGGAAAAACTTATCGCAATATCCTGACTTTCAGCAAGGATGAAAGAGGCAAAGATGGGGTAATTAGTTTGGAAGGAAGCCTGCTGGGCCTTTTGGGAAGCGGAATTATTGCCCTGATTTATGGATTGTGGTTTGGGTTGTATGCGCAAGCAATTGTGATTTTTGTGGCTGGTTATTCCGGAAATTTGATGGATTCCCTCCTCGGTGCGACGTTACAAAAGCATGGTTATATGAATAATGATACGGTCAATGTGGGGTGTACGCTTTTTGCTGCGCTTTGGCTTTTGGCCGTTAGCTTTTGGCCGTTAGCTTTTGGCATTTTTTCAGGCTAATGGCCAACAGCCAAGTGCCAACAGCTATTCCACCACAACCTTCTTCCGAAAAACTTCCCCATCCAATTTCGCCTGAATCAAATAAACACCAGCACTCATGTTATTCACAGGAATTTCGATCTGCTCATTGAGGATGATATTTGGCTTTTCCTGCTCATGAACCAATTTCCCAAACAAATCCGTCAATATAATCTGTATATTTTTATATCCTTTTTCTTCAAACCTGATAAAAAGTCTGTCCTTGGCCGGATTAGGAAAAATATTTATATGGCTGGGGAAATCGCTATCTCCCACTGACTGGACGATGCCCACATTGAAATTTGTAGAATACTTTTCACCTTCATATTGCACCTCAAAGGTCCAGGTGCCATCAAGTCCAAATGGCAGAACCCATGACCACGACCAATAGGATGAACTGTAATGAGTCGCATTAGAATTATGGTTCCAGGTTTTCCAGACACTCCCATCAGGCTTATACATAGTATATACACTGGTTTGGGTATCCAATTGATCGCGGTAATAGGTTGCAAGAAAGATGGTTTCCCCTCCCTGGAAATCCGTTTGAGCAAAAAATTTCTCCTGATTCGGGCAGGTAGCAAAATTAGGCGCTGCTGTTTGAGTAATCACTGCATTTACACCTGAATCGTAATAACCGCGCTGATCATTCCACCAGCTTTCACTATTTAAGCCATTGCAAGCGCCACTATAAGGATCAATCAGGTTATTGGCACTGTCATATATTTCCAGGTGTAAATGCGGCCCGGTAGAATTGCCAGAACTGCCCACAACGCCAAGATATTCTCCTAAAGCCACACTCTCGCCAATATTTTTGGAAGTAATACTCCCGTTTTTTAAATGCCCGTACCAGGCTACGGAATTGTCGGCATGTTGTACATACACTGCATTCCATTGATTGGAGTTAAAAGAGCAGCTCCGGTCAAAATTCCCATCCGTTTTACCAATAATTACTCCCGGAGCCGCAGCAACAACTTCTACTACGTCATGATCCATTTTATACCACCGGAATGGCCAGAGATAATAATCCGTTCCTTTGTGATTATAACCATTCTGATTGTCATAGGTGCGGTTACCACAATTATAGTCCTGAATCATATTTGGGAAATTAAAATCCTGATCCACAAAATTGGAAATCCCGTGATATCCGTAATCGTTGAAGTTTGCATTTTGCTTTAATGGCCATTCCAGTTTGGTAATATCATCTGTAGGAGAAGGATTTGCAGATAAAATTCCTTTTTCAATCAACTCATTGCGGTTTTCGGTTAGTTCTTCCATGATAGCATCCCGTTGCTCAGGCGTAAGACATGGAAATGATTGATTTTCAGGACCTGGTCCTCCTCCCATATTTACCTGAGCGTAAGCTGGAAAAAGGAAACAAATGAGGAAAAGGGTAAAGATTGCTTTCATTGATTAATTAATTATTCTTCTTATTTACTCCCAAACAGGCTGTGTCCACGCCGTTTCAAAATCTCCGGGAATATATGGATTTTCCTGCAAGCGGTTAGAGATAATTTTGGCTCTTACAAAATATACCTCCTTCAAGGGATAACTGGCTTTGGTACCTGTTATCTCTTCCAAAACCGTACTTTTTTTATCTCCTTTTTTCACACCGATAAACTGAATCCGATATTCCACCCCTGGCTCAGCTTCCACA
>JAGQVA010001086.1 GCA_020438265.1 Bacteroidota bacterium | reverse complement strand
CGCAGTTCCCCTTTTTGAATTAATAAAATCCCTTTTTCATCATGCGTAACCATGGTTGAATTAGGGTAATAAGGAAAATAATGTGATTTATTAGAGACAATTTCCCCCTTGTGATTCATGGTGATAAAAAGGAGAGAATCAATGAAATTATTTTTTACGACCGAGGTAAATAAACTATCATTTTGATGCGTAAAGCTATAGAAAACAGAAAAGGACTCACACCAGGGACTAAACCAAAGACTATCAAACAGGACTTCCATATTTTGGTTTACAATCGTAAACCCCAGCTTATTTGATTCGCTTGCCTTCAGTGTATCATCTTCACAAGCTAACACCCCAAATGACTCCCGCCTTGGAAAAATGAACCTGTCTCCCAGACGCTGTATTTTATTCAGGTGCTGGAATCCGGCAGATGACCATACTGAAAAATAATAAGAGGAATCCACGACTTGAGTATTCAGGTTAAAACGGGAAACCTGTATGCCTTCAGCCGGGACACCATAAAGAGGAATTCCTGTAAAAGCCGGGTTCCAGAGGTTTACCTGTCCTAACAGGATTAGAGTTGAATCATTCGCTGACACAACATCCATTCCCCGATATTCTGACTGATCAAAAGAGATGTGTTGTTCGATATAAGGAAGCTGACCAAATAGGATATTGGAAAACAGGAAAAGGAGAAACAGGAGTTGAATCGTTTTCATGGTGTTGAGGTTAAATGTGAAATAGGTAATGGTTATATTAAAAACTGATGCAAATAGCTTTAAATACGTCTGATTTAGTGCTTTTGGGAGATTCCTCGCTACGCTCAGGATGCCCTAAGGGCGAGACCGATTTCCTCCGTTTGGAGGCATCCCGAGCAAAGCGAGGGATCTTCATCAGCCACGCAAAATCAAGTTTTTGACAATAATTTACATCAAAGTGATTCGATTTGCCAAAAGGGTTGGTTAACCTCCAATATTACCCCACATAATCTACCTCCCGATAAGCTTTAATTACTGCCTGTTCTCCCTCCTTTCCAGGATAAAAATTCCCATGCTCCATCCCTAAAATGCCACGATACCCCTTTTCGTGAATGTATTTAAAAACATTTTTATAATTGATTTCGCCTGTGGTTGGTTCTTTACGCCCCGGATTATCCCCAATCTGAAAATAGCCAATTTCATCCCAGGATTGTTCAATATTGGGGATGAGATTCCCTTCCTGGATCTGCTGGTGATAAATATCAAAGAGAATTTTACAGGCAGGACTGTTTACTGCTTTGCAAATTTTATATCCCTGGGAAGCCTTGGTGAGAAATAATCCGGGATGATTGTAAAAATTTAGCGGTTCCAGTACCATGACCAGATTATGAGGTTCCAGTATCTCTGCTGCTCTTTTGAGGATTTCAATAACATTCGTTGTTTGATAACCCATATCCTGACGCAAGTCCAAATGTCCCGGTAAAACCGTCATCCAGGTAGCATTGACTCTTTTTGCCGCTTCGACGGATTCTCTGATTCCTTTGAGAAATTCCTCGCGAATGGATTCGTCATTGGTTGTGAGCGTGGGTTTGCTGCTCTGGACACGTCCGCCTACAAATACCCCCATTTCCATATTTAACTTAGCGAGTTTTTCTCCAATCTTGTCCTGCTCCCCTTTCTCCCGCCGTTTGAGATAATTGTCCTCAAAGGCGGTAAATCCATGATCGAACATAAACTGAATTTCGTCCAAAGGATTATCTCCGGCGTGTTCTTTAAACATTCCTGTATGAGGAGCGAACTTCATTATAAATTTTTCCATTTCTCTATAATTCTTTAATCCTGATATTTCGAAATCGCAACACATCCCCATGACCAAGGAAACCAATATGGCCGGAAGTGCGCTGTAAGCCCGGATGGTCCTTGCCGTCCATGGTACCGTCTTTGCTTGCTTCCAGGAAATCACCATCGACAATGGTAGTACCATTGAGAATCACCTTGACTTTAGAGCCGTTGACAATGACTTCCTGTTCATTCCATTCACCAACCGGTTTTTGAAAACCTCGTTTGGCGGGGATGATTCCATAGACAGAACCGTGATATTGATAGGGTTCGAGACTGGCGTATTTTTCAGCAGAATTATCAAGGATT
>JAGQVA010001085.1 GCA_020438265.1 Bacteroidota bacterium | reverse complement strand
ATTTGTGCAATCTGTGGGAAATTTTAAGGGTAGTTAAAAAGTGTATGGTAAGGAAAATAGGAAAAATATCTTTTCCTTTTCTATCTTCACACCATGAAAATGTATCAATTATTTTTGCCTGTTGTGCTGTTTACGATGATTTTTCATCAACCACTTAAGGGGCAGCTTTCGGAAGCGGAAGAAGAACGCGTCGCAGTTTTGAAACCCAATATTGTCCTTATTCTCGCTGATGATCTGGGTTACGGAGATTTGGGAATTTATGGGAGTAAACAAATTAAAACCCCCAATATTGATAAACTGGCGAAAACAGGAGCGCGGTTTACCCAGGGATATGTTTCTTCGTCGGTTTGCAGCCCTTCAAGAGCGGGCCTGATCACGGGGATCAATCAGGTTTCCTTTGGGTTTGATAATAACCTGGCAGAAAACCAGCCCGGTTTTGATTCTCAATATCTCGGTTTGCCTGTTACACAAACAACCATTGCTTCTTATTTGCAGGAACTGGGATATGTGAATGGATTGATTGGAAAATGGCATTTGGGAGATGCGCCTCAGTTTCACCCGCTGAAACGCGGTTTTGACGAATTTTGGGGATATACGGGTGGAGGCCATGATTATTTTCAATCAAAGGTAGATGGAAAAGGATATCTTTCTCCTGTCGAATGTAATTATAAAACCCCGGAGCCACTTACTTATATCACAGATGATGTGGGAAATGAAGCTGTTGGTTTTATCCAAAGACATCAAAAAGAGCGGTTTTTCCTTTTTACTTCTTTTAATGCGCCTCATACTCCTTTGCAGGCTTTAGAAGAAGACATAAATCAATATATGCATATTGGTGATGAAAAAAGGCGAACCTATGCAGCTATGGTACATCGGCTGGATATCAATGTGGGAAAAATCATGACAGCGATTGAGGAGGCGGGTATTAGTGAAAAAACGCTGATTGTTTTTCTCAGCGATAATGGCGGCCCTACCGATACAAATGCTTCTGTTAACGCACCCTTAAACGGTCAGAAAGGTATCCTGCTTGAAGGCGGAATTCGCGTTCCTTTTATCATGAACTGGGAGGGGACTATTCAGAAGAAAACGGTTTATGAAAAACCCGTATCCTCTCTTGATCTGGCACCGACTTTTTTCTTGCTGGCTGGAGGGAAATCCAAAGGGAAATTTCCTTTTGACGGGGTGAATCTTATTCCATTCCTCGATAAAAATAATCAGGAAGTCCCTCATCAGGAGTTATACTGGCGTTTTACCATTAGTGCGGCGATCAGGGAGGGAGATTGGAAATTGATTCGTCTGCCAGACCGTTTGCCGCTTTTGTATAATTTGAGTGTGGATATCTCTGAGCAGGATAATGTGGCTCTGGATTATCCAGAAAAAACCGCCGAACTTCTAAAGAAACTGGGCGATTGGGATGTGAGTTTGCCGCATCCGGTTTTTCTGGAAGGAGCAGAATGGAAGCGCAGGCAGTTGAATTTGTATGATAAAGAATATTTACTGGATCAACCTAAAAAATAGGCACTTCATTGTATGATAACACTCAGACATGCTACGATTGCCGATTTAACAATCCTGCAGAGGTGGGACGAAAAGGAGCATGTGATTATGTCCGATCCAAATGATGACTGGCACTGGGAGATCGAACTCGCGAGAAATCCAGCGTGGAGAGAACAGCTAATTGCGGAAAAGGACGGTCGCCCGATTGGTTTTATTCAGATTATTGATCCCGAAGAAGAAGAAACCCACTATTGGGGCGAAGAAGTTGGCCCCAATAAAAGAGCCATTGATATCTGGATAGGGGAGAAGGAGGATTTGGGAAAAGGCTATGGCACACAAATGATGAAACTGGCTTTGGACAAATGTTTTAAGAATACGCAGGTAAAAGAAGTGCTGATTGATCCTCTGGAATCAAATGTAAAAGCGATCCGGTTTTATGAGCGACTGGGGTTTGAATTTGTGGAGAAAAGGCGCTTTGATGATGAGGATGATTGTTGTGTGTATCGGATGAGGAGAGGGATTTGGGAAGTTTTATCCCGTCTTCCTAGGGTGAAAAAGCCAAAAGGTAAATTTTTTCAGCGGTGGAACCAAAAATGGCAATGACTTGTTTGT
>JAGQVA010001084.1 GCA_020438265.1 Bacteroidota bacterium | reverse complement strand
GTGAGATCTGATTCGTCGTTTTTGGTGTAGGCAGTGAATCCATACAGAGCAATGGGATTATCTTCTTCGTCCCTAAGCTGAAGGGTACCGGCAGTAGCGGTATAGCTGATATTTTTTCCGCCGATTCGGGCGGTGTGTTGAGTTACAGAAACTTCCCCATCGGGTGTTTCTTTTTTCTCTTCCTGGCCTAACAGGGCAAAGTTTGAAGATATCAGAAATGCAATGAGAATAGGGTAGCTAAAAATATTTTTCATAGAGTAGTGATTAGTAATAATGGTTCGCTTGCTATGCATGATTTAGCTCAAGCTCAAATATTGTATCGCTGAATATCGCGGTTCTTCAAAAGTAAAACAAGTGTGAAGTGGGATATACAATAATCTATAGATACTTTTTAATCTTGTATTTTTCTCTGCGTCCTCTCCGCTCTCTGCGTGATTTTATTGTATTTTTCTCACGCGGAGTACGCAGAGATCGCAGAGGTGTGGTTGTATTTTTCTCTGCGTCCTCTCCGTTCTCTGCGTGATTATTATTGTGTGTTTCTCACGCGGAGATTGCAGAGGATAATTGCTAAACCACAATTTGTCTTGAAACAGATTCCTTGCTCACATAGTCCTTAGGTAAATGCTTCAAAAGTGCGCGCTTAAAAACATGATAATCAACCGTGATCGTATGCCTAGGTGTGTTAATTTGTTTCATGTGAGGATTCGATACCTCTTTTTGTGCTAATTCCGCAATATCAGCCGGGCGTTTCCATTTCTCTGCTAATTCTCTGGCTATGATTTTACTTTGCAACTCTGCTCCGGGCCAGATGCAGCCCAGCGGCTGGAAAAGGCCAATAAAATAGAGATTCGCAATTTGTGGATGAAACATTTTGAGGTAAAGAGGAACCGTTCCTTCGCTGTAATTAATCAGAGATTCATCGAAGAATGGATGAGAAATGATAAAGCCCGTACAGGCTACTATCGTATCAAATTCTTCCCTTGATCCATCTTTAAAATGGACGGCTTTTCCTTCAAACCTTTCAATATCTCCTTTGGGATGAACTTTCCCATGACGAAGTTTGTAAAGCAATTCATCGTTTATGGTAGGATGTGTTTCTCCAAATTGAGTGTCAGGTTTGGGTAGTCCGTAAAGATGATTGGGGCCAATCCATACATTGAGTAGCATATCGGCTACTTTGTTTCGCAGCGAAACTGGCAGCCAGGTCATCTTTTCCCCGACGATGTCGGTGGGTTTTCCCATCATAAACTTGGGCAAAATCCGATAACCCCTTCGCCAGCTAATGCTCGTTTTTTTGCTCACACGGCTGGTTTCAACAGCCACATCACAGGCGGAATTTCCTCCCCCAATCACCAAAATCCTTTCATTCGCAAAAGGCGAAGCAGTTTTAAAATCATGAGAGTGAATAAATCTTCCTGTAAATTCTCCTGGATACTTTGGCATACGGGGGTTCCAGTGATGACCGTTGCAAACGACAAGATCGGTGAAGATTTCTTTGGATTCATTTCCGTTTTGCGAGATGGTTATTTGCCAATGATTGTTTTCTAATAACTCACAATGTAAAACTTCTGTGTTGAATTGAATGTGATCCAAAAGATGAAAATGGCTGGCATAAGCCTGGAAGTAATTTTTTAAATCTTCGTGTGAAGGATAATCCGGAACATTCTCGGCAAATTCATCAAAAGGATAATCCGCATATTGCGAAAGGGATTTAGAACTAATAATATGCGTCGTTTCAAAAACGCTGGAATGGGAAGGATCTGGTGAATAAATCCAGTTTCCACCTACCTGATTATTGCGATCATAGGCAATTACATTCAGCCCTTCATCAAGTAAATTTTTTAAAGCAGTGATACCAGAAGGGCCTGCACCGATTACACAGATTCGTTTATCTTCCATCTCTTTAACCTTTCATTTCAACCAGACAATATAATGACTTTGGCTGGAATGGTGAAAAAGAGAAAATCATTAAAGGGATTAGCGTTGGTTCTCCTTCTGGAAGAATAGTTATAAACCTTTAGGGCTTGGTGTTTTGGGGAGGATCCCTCGCTTCTCAGCTCGGGATGCCCGCATTTGCGGGGGATGAATCACCGTCCTATTGGCGGAACCGAAAATCCTC
>JAGQVA010001083.1 GCA_020438265.1 Bacteroidota bacterium | reverse complement strand
GGCTGTACAGGCTTCACTGAATGCTTTAACAGAGGCAGCTGAAGGCGATGGCAACTTACTGGAATTAGCTGTGGATGCTGCGAAAAAAAGAGCAACGCTTGGCGAAATTTCCGACGCCATGGAAAAAGTTTTTGGACGTTACCAACCCAAAATCCGCACAATCAGCGGTGTTTATGCACAAGAAGCAATGAATGATTCCTCTTTTGAAAAAGCGCGTAAGCTATCCGATCAATTTGCTGAACTGGAAGGGCGACGGCCAAGAATTCTGGTAGCCAAAATGGGGCAGGATGGGCACGATAGGGGCGCAAAGGTTATTTCTACCAGTTTTGCTGACCTGGGTTTTGATGTGGACATTGGGCCTTTATTCCAGATTCCGTCAGAAGTAGCCCGACAAGCAGCGGAAAATGATGTGCATATTGTTGGGGTTTCTAGCCTTGCAGCAGGTCATAAGACGCTTGTTCCACAGCTCATCGCGGAATTAAAAAAACTGGACCGCGAAGATGTTATGGTGATTGTAGGGGGAGTGATTCCTCAGCAGGATTATGATTTTCTGTATCAGGCTGGGGTAGAGGGGGTTTTTGGGCCGGGGACGGTAATTTCTGATGCCGCATGTGAGATTTTAGAAAAGATGCTGGAAGAATAAGGGGCTAAAATACAAAGGAGTTTGAATTCTGAGGATAAACTCTTTGGGTTTATCACAAAAACCTCCATCCAGCACACCCCGGCACGGACTCAGGCTCATTTTCTGCTTCCTCTTTTTGATTACACATCCATGAATCTTAACTTCAGGATCTAACCAAAAAGTAATATGAAACTCTATATCCTGTTATTTTCTCTGACTATTTTCCTGATTCCAGCTCACGCTCAACAACATACCTCTGATCAGGTGAAATACTACACCGATGAATGGACGTGCGAAAGATATCCCGATGGTCGCCCTAAAGTATCGGATGATTTGTTGAAAAGAATTAAAAATATCTCCATTGAAGAAGCCTGGGGTGTTTTGCGGGGGAAAGGCTACCACAATCAATTTGAAGGTGGCTGGGAAATGCTTCATGAGGATGAGCCTTTTGTCGGAAGAGCGCTTACAGCTCAGTATATGCCGCTGCGACCTGAATTTCAGAAAAGATCTATGGACAAAGGCCATAAAGAAGGTCGGATCGGTGCGATGAATTCCTGGCCGATTGATATGCTAAAGGAAGGGGATGTATATGTAGCGGATGGATACGGAAAAATTAAAAACGGAACCCTGATCGGTGATAATCTCGGAAATTCTATTTTTGCCAAAACCAAAACCGGTGTTGTTTTTAACGCAGGTTCGAGAGACCTGGAAGGTCTGCAAAAAATTGAAGGTTTTAACGCCTTTGTCAGAGGTTGGGACCCAACCTATCTGATGGAATCCATGCTCATGGGAATTAATGCGCCGATCAGAATCGGAGATGCGACTGTATTTCCCGGTGATGTGGTGCTGGCTAAAAGGGAGGGAGTGATTTTTATTCCCGCTCACCTGGTGGAGGAAGTGGTGATCAATGCGGAGTTTATCGGGCTGAGAGACCAGTTTGGAATTTCACGCCTAAAAGCAGGTATCTATACCCCAGGGCAGATTGACGGGCGCTGGTCAGAGGAAATTAAAAAGGATTTTTTGAAATGGCTGGATGATAATCCGGATTTATTGCCAATGAGCAGGAAGGAATTGGATGCGTTTCTGGAAAAAAGAACGTGGTAATAAATATAACAGTGTTATTGGGATTTTGATCAAATTTATGTTGCCATTTAATCGATCGTTTCGATAGATTTGTTCATGCGAATTTGTGTAGAGACAAGGCATGCCTTGTCTCTACACATTCAACCATGCCTTGTCTCTACACATTCAACCATGCCTTGGCCCTACACATTTTACCAACCACAACAGCTAACTCTTATGCAAAAATTCATTTTTATCCCGGTTCTGTTAATCTTTTTTGCCTGCGAAAACCCAGGTAATCAGGAGAACCAGCCCACCCAAAAAGCCCAGATAGGCGGAGACGCCTATGATCCGGAAGCCAAACTCGCAGAGTTAGGAATCGAACTGCCGCAGGCGTCGGCACCCGTCGCGAACTATGTTAATGCGGTTCGCACCG
>JAGQVA010001082.1 GCA_020438265.1 Bacteroidota bacterium | reverse complement strand
AAGAAAGCCACATTTTGGCCCCGCTCACAACGGACTGGCAGCAGTGATTAAAGCGAAGAGAATAACTTATCTGGACGATTATCAAAAACTGGAAAAAGATATTGCCGAAACGGAAATCTCGGATCTGGAATCTTTCCAGGAAGTTTTTCCCGATGCGGCTTATTATCCCGGCGACAGGGTACAGAAAATGATCTGGAACCAGTTAGAATCATCTGTGGCTTATTTTCCTTTTCTTGCACGTTTGAATCGGGTGTTTGTTATTCCGCCGTTACATATTGACCTGGCCAGAGCCATGAAAAACCCTTATTTCCGGGGCGGAACTACCTTTGACAATCGTCAGTGGATGGATATTCGCGGTGTGGGCAGTGGAGCTACCGGCATCGAATATGTGGAAAGAGGCGCGCATCAGGAACGAAATGTTACCCTCCATGAATATGTCCATTTGTTTCACGGAACTCTTTTCTCTGATCAGGAAATGCGGCAGGTGAGAGAAAGGTATTATTATGCGATGGAGAATGACCTGACCCTGGATTATTATTCTGCAAATAATGAATTTGAATATCTCGCCCAGACCTATCCGGCTTATTTTATTGAAAAAAAGGTTCATCCTCTCAATCATAAATCCATTAATACCCGCAGCGATTTGATGGCGAAAGATCCTTTGATGTTTGCTTTTATAGATTCCCTGGTTAAACGCCAAAAAGCTTATCTGGAGGGCGATTCTATGGCGCTTGCCGACAACTGGGCAGAAGTGTATATCAACCTTTCAAGGAGAGCCAATCGGGAAAATAATCTGTTACTGGCCAGTAATTATCTGGATTCGGCGCTGGTGTGGGACAGCATTTATCTTCCCGTTTACCTTGCTTATGCAAATATTCTGGCGGAAGCGAGTCAGACAGAAGAAGCCCGAAAATGGCTCATGAAAGCAGAGGAAATCAATCCGGAGTATGCGCCGATCTACCGTGCATTCGCAGAACTGGCCAATACTCAGTTTCTCAATGAAGAAATCTCGGAAATCCAGGCAATTACAGAACAGGACTCACGATTCAAACAATCACTTAAACTGGAAACAGATCTGGGAATTCGGGCGGAAATGAATGAGGAAATCCGGAGTTTCTACCGCAATTACAGCCTTTATGCAGAAGCCATTGACATTGCGGAAGATTACGGTCGGGAAGGGCCTGCCATTTCTACCTATTTGCGCGACAGCCGCGATGAAGCGATGGCCTTTGCCAATGAATTGAAAGGAATGTTAGGGTATCTGGATGAATCAGAAGTCTTTTTTGATCGTTTGATTAGTCTCAAACCCCAGCACTATCGGCACCGCCTTCAATCTGCCCGGGTGTTAATTGCCAATGGAAAATACGAGAAAGCTTTTCGGATTCTCAATGAGGCCCAAACCATCTTAAAAGCAGCAGGGAACCCAAATGCAGATTTTACAGCTTTCATGATTATAGCAAAGCAACAACAGGGGAAAACAGTTGAAGCACAAACCTTATTAAACGAAATACTTGAAACAGAGCTTCCCCGTCGGCGCAACCATCAGATCTGGGTGGAAACCTTTCTGAGAATGGGAGATTTGGAAAAGGCAGCTCAGGAATTCAGGCTAATTCCCCAGCCCAAACTCCCCAATGACAAGAGCAATTATCATTATCTGAAAGGATTGATGGCGGAAATGGAAGGAGACTCAAAATCCGCAATGACTTCTTATAGTGAAGCCATTAAAGCGAATATCTATCATCTGGAAGCCCGGATGCGGTTGTTAGATCTTTATGAGAAAGATGACAATAAGAGAATGGTGAGGAAAATTGCCAGTCAGGGTTCGCTGCTGCCTGTTCCTCCCGGGAAGGTTTATATGGAGAAGTTGCAGGGTTATATTGAGTAAGATAGCTATTAGCTATTGGCTATTGGCTTTTGGCTAAAACCTAACGGCCAAAAGCCAATAGCCAATCTTCAATACACTTTTTCCCCTACCCTCAACCACTGACTCCACGTCTTATTATAAGTGTGAACTCTTTCAGTAGATTTTCCCAAAGAGTCAATGACAGTCTGTCCGTTGTGCTTCCAGTCAAAGATTCCTCCGTACAGGTTTTGCACATCTTTGAATCCCATATCCTGAAGT
>JAGQVA010001081.1 GCA_020438265.1 Bacteroidota bacterium | reverse complement strand
AACGGTCTTTTTTCCCTCATAGGTCGTATGACTGCGATAAGTAGTCGCCCAGGCACCAGAACGTTTTCCGGGGCGGGCATAAGGATCGAGATACCACAGGCCAATATGCTCGCCAGAAGTTTTATCCGTTACTTCCCAGACTTTTACATCCTCCTGGAAAACGGGGACAGAACCATCGGGAACAGGTTTGAAATTATAATTAAATAATCTGCCAGCTACATAAAAAATAGCTTCTGTCAATTTATCGAGTTGAAGATATTGTTTGACTTCATCAGAATCGAGGTCATATTTGGCTTTGCGCACTTTTTCGGCATAATAGCGATAATCCCAGGGTTCGATAGTGATATTATCTCCATTTGCATCAGCAATGGCCTGCATATCAGCGACTTCTTCGTCTACACGCGCAATTGCAGCTGCCCAAACCGTTTCCATGAGGTTGAATGCATTTTCAGGGGTTTTTGCCATGCGGTCTTGCAGTCGCCAGGAAGCATAATTATCATAACCCAACAGAGCCACCCTTTCATCCCTCAATTGCAGAATTTTAGTGATGTTGTCATTATTGTCATGTTCGTCGCCATTATCCCCGCGAGAGTAGTAGGTGCGCCAGACCTTTTCTCTTAACTCTCTTTCATCCGAATAAGTCAAAAACGGGTCCATGGAAGAACGGGTATTGGTAACGGCGTATTTGCCTTCCTGTCCCCGATCAGTGGCTGCTTTGGCCGCTGCTTTTACATAAGATTCAGGAAGACCACCAAGTTGTTCTTTGGTTAAATAGGTTACATATCCTTCTTCATCCGCCAAAACATTATTGGCAAAAGAGGTATGGATAGTGGAGAGTTCTTTATTGATTGCGGCATAACGGGCTTTATCTTCAGCGTTCAGGTCTGCGCCATTCATAGCCAGCCCTTCATACATTAATTGAACTACTCGTTGCTGGTCAGCTTCTAAAGGAGTTTCCAAAGATGCTTCATAAACTGTTTTGATCCTTTCAAAAAGCTTTTCATTTTGAGAGATTTTGGATCGGAATTCGGATAATTTGGGAGCCATTTCCTGTTGTATTTCCCGAAATTCAGGGGAAGATACATTGCTACTCCAGATTCCGTAGTAGGTGTAAAGCCGATCCATTAATTCATCAGCAGATTCTCTGGCAACGATGGTGTTCTCAAATGTGGGTGGCTCTGGATTTCCGGCGATTTTGTCCATTTCAGCCAGGGTATAAGCCATAGCCTCTTCCATTGCTGGTTTGAGGTCTTCAAGGTTCATTTTGTCAAATGCAGGAATCCCACCGTAAGGTCCTGAGTAGGGAGCAAGCAAGGGATTTCCACTTACAGGCACTTCTCCCGATTGAGGGTCTGATTGATTGCAGCTAATCAAAACGAATATTATACTGATGGCAATCCATTTGATGCCGGTTGATAAAAAGGAGGTAGTCATTAGTTCGAATAATTATTATGATAATGAAACGCCGAAAATTTTTGATTGAAATTTTCGGCGTTTCAAATTTAGAAATATTAAAGCCATTTTAACATGGTGCGGATAATTTTCATAACTGAGTCGGTATAAGGGGGATACAGGGGCTTAAAAGTACCATATACCTGTTGGACAACACTTCGTTCGTGAGTCATCTCTTTAAAGGAAGCATGGCCACCACTTTTCCCAATTCCGCTGTTATTTACCCCGCCAACGGGAATTCCATTATGTGCAAAATGAATAAGGCTATCATTGATAAGGACATCTCCGGAGATAGTTCCATTTAAGAAATAATCTACATTCTTTTTATTACGACTGCCAATGTACATTGCCAGCGGGCGAGGCCTGGCGTTGATGATTTCGAGTACATCAGATTTTTTCTCATACTCGATGACAGGTAATACGGGGCCAAAAATCTCTTCATGCATGATGTCCATATCGTCATTGACGTCAGTCAACAGGGTAGGGGCGATATAATTATCTTCTGGATTCGTATGTCCGCCTGCTTCGATATTCGCTCCTTTTTGTACAGCATCATCAATCAGTTGAGTAATTCTATGAAAGTGATTGGCATTGATAATACGACAATAAGAGGAGGAATTTTCAATCCCGGATCCTTCGTCATACATTTTATCCAGAGCATTTTTGAAGT
>JAGQVA010001080.1 GCA_020438265.1 Bacteroidota bacterium | reverse complement strand
TCTTTAACTCTTCCTCTGTTTTTATTTTTGCGAGCTCGGGATACGTGTTACTGTTGGGACCATATTCCCTGACAATGGTCAAGGCCCCTGGACTGAGCGCATATACCGAACTAAAAATATCAGGATGGTTCATCGCCAGTTTTAGCGCTCCATATCCTCCCATACTATGACCAGTAATCCCACGACTTTCTTTATTGGCCAGAGTGCGATAGGTTTTGTCCATATAAGCAACCAGGTCATAAGCCGTAAAATCTTCCCAGTTTCCGAAAACGCCTGAATTGCTGTAAAAACTGCCGTCATAAGTCGTTTTCTGATCGGAAATCACAAGAATAAAAGGGCGGATGCGATGGGTATTAATCGCAAAATCCAGCGCTTCTTTCATCTGTGGATACATGGTGTGGTCTCCCAGAAATCCATGCAGATAATAAATCACGGGATAGCGCTGATTGCTTTCGTCATAGTTTGGCGGTAGATAAACCGAAACTGCCCGGGTTGTTTTTTCATGAAATTTATTTTCAAGATTCTTGGAGTGAATCGAATCAACCACCACTCTGCCTTTCGCTGTTTGAGCATTAATAGAAAGACTCGTGATTAGTAGAATAACAGTAAATAATAGATGCTTCATGCTTTTTGGGGTAATTTAGGAAAAAGAATTTAATCTCTTTTTCCAGAGCGACCAGATATCTTTTATTATGCCTCCAAGACTATTACTTCTGCTGATGATTGTGCTTATAGCCTGTCAGAATAATCCTTCAGAAACCTCTTCGTCCTATTTGACTTATCAAAATCCAATTGGTGAAGAAGAACTTCAGATGGGAGATCCTTTCGTACTGAAGCACAAAGACAAATATTATCTGTATGGAACTACTGATTCGGGTAAAGGCTTTAGAAGTTGGAAATCTGATAACCTGATTAATTGGGAAGCGGTGGGTTTTGTTTATGAGAAGAATGACAGTTCCTTTGGCAGCAGCAATTTCTGGGCTCCGGAGGTGCATTATTACGCCCCTCATAAGGCGTTTTATTTGATTTACACCACAAAAAAAGATGAAGAAAGCCTGCTGACAATTTGTTTGGCGAAAAGTGAATCCCCTGAAGGGCCATTTGTGGATGTATACACTCCCTGGATTGATATTGAAGACTGGGCGAGAATAGACGGTCATTTATTCGTCGATAATGACAGCACTCCTTATTTATTTTTTGACAAAGTAGGAGTTGTAGGCAAACCCTGGGAAAAACCATCAACCGGATATTTATATGGTCAGATTTATGCAGTAGAACTTGCCCCTGATCTTTCTCACGCTGTTGGTGAACCCGTTCTTTGTTCTGAAGCAACGGCAGAATGGGAAGGCCCTTTAAGTATGCATAGTAGGTGTAATGAAGGAAGTTTTGTATTTCGGAGAGGAGATCTTTATTATATGACCTATTCTGCGAATCATTATGCAGAACCCTCCTACGGAATTGGATATGCAACGGCTCCACATCCGCTTGGGCCCTGGACCAAAAGTGCTGATAACCCTATTGTGGCGACGGATTCATCCATCAGGTTTTCCGGTCCCGGCCATAATTCATTTACCACTTCACCTAATGGGAAAGAGATGTTTATGGTTTATCATAGCCATGCTGATTGGAAAAACCCCAGTGGTGAACGAAGAGTGAATATTGACAGAGTCGTATTTGATGAGAATGGGAATATGCGATTGGAAGGACCTACTAGGACGGCTCAGCGGATTCAGAAGTAGTATACATACGGAATCTTTTCGCTAAACACAAAGTCACAAAAGAACACAAAGTTATTCATATTGATTCTTCTGTGAACTTTTGTGACTTTGTGTTTCAAAATTAAGCACCTTACCCCAACTTCTTCTCAATCCGCAAAAGCGTATTCCAGTTACGAGTCGTAACGTCCTTTCCAAATAGCTTTTCCAGAATGTCCATACCTTTGGTTGTTTTTGTGCCAGACACATCCAGCACACTACAAATCAGTCTGTCCTGAAGTTCAATAATCTGATAGTATCCATCCTCCGAAAAAAGTGGTAACTCAAATTCCTGATCCGGATTTTCACGCAAAAACGTAAGGTACAAACGAGTGTCTTTGGTAACTTCAATGCCCTTAAATGGATCAGAA
>JAGQVA010001079.1 GCA_020438265.1 Bacteroidota bacterium | reverse complement strand
TCCGAAATATCACCTATGCCCTGAGTCTGAATCCGGATGCCATTATTGTCAACCTTCCTTCCAATGATGTTTCTGCGGGATATTCTGTGCAGGAACAACTTGACAACCTGGACACAGTTTTTACCCATGCTCAGCAAGCAGGCGTCCCTATCTGGATTTGTACCACCCAACCGAAAAATTATGGTGGCAATCAGGTGAATATCCAAAAACAACTCGATGTGAGAGATTCTATTTATAGTAAATATAGTCCCTTTGCAATTGACTTTTGGACAGGGCTGGCTGACTCTACCAATCAAATTGCTTCAGCTTTTGACTCGGGAGATGGCACTCACCTGAATAATAGCGGCCATTATTTGCTATTTACAAGAGTGGCTAATACACAGATTCCGGATCAGTTATTTGTTCCTTCCGGGTTCATTGATTATTCGACTGCAAAACTGAATATTCCTGATTTACCCGTTTGTGGAAGTGTGGATACCAAACTAGAATTACATTTTTATAATCGTGGCTTACAAGATACCAGTGATGTTCCTGTGGAAATGATTGTGGAACACCTTCCCTCCGGCCAAAACATCATTTATCAGGGTACGCTTGTGGGAGGTTTGTCTACTTGTGAAGAAGGGCAATTAGATTTTATGGTTAATACGACCTTGGAGGGAGAATATCGTTTTATTGCCGTTGTCAGCAGTAATCAGGATGGTGATCAATCTAATGATTCGATCATTCATTATCAGTCCTTTCTGGGATACCCCCAACTGGAAGCCATACCAGACACCGGTTGCTTCGAAACTTCGCTTGAACTCATGGTGATCACGCACCCGAATGATTCTATCAGATGGTATGATGCACCGATAGGAGGAAATTTTATTGGAGGTGATTTTTTCTTTCAAACGCCTCCATTAACCAATACTACGACCTATTATGTAGAAGCTGTCCGGGGTGATTTTGTTTACAAAGATGTTTTGCCAACTACCAACACTTCGGGCATCAACTGGAATGGGGCCATGTTTGACCTGATTGCAGATACGACATTAATCATAGATTCCATCGGGGTTAAATTTGCAGATCCAGGTCCCCAGGCAATTGAAGTGTATACCAAACAAGGTTCTCATTTGGGTTTTGAACTGGATCCCAATGCCTGGACATTACTGGGAACTTTTCCCGTTCAGGTGGATTCGCTAAATATTCCCACCGTGGTCAATATTAACAATATTACCATGGCAGATGGGGACTCATTGGGCGTTTATATTCAGTTACAGGACCCCAACGCCCGATTGTCTTACCAATCAGTAAGCCAGATTATGGTTCGCAGTACTGATCAATTGACCATCATCACCGGAAGCGGTTCCAGCCATAATTTTGGGGGGAAATATCATCCCCGCGACTGGAACGGCGTGATTTATTATCATTATGGCTCAAAACCTGATGGAGATTGCCTTTCGGATCGGATTCCGATAGAAGCTTATATTGGTCATGTGGACGTAGAGTTGGGGCAGGATACTATTCTGGATCTCACTGATTCGATTCTGTTAAATCCGGGAAACTATGCTACTTATCAGTGGTCAAATGGTAGTACTGACTCATCCCTGCTTATGTCCGGAAGCGCTCTTGGAATGGGTGTTTACCCGGTACATCTAACCGTAGCTGATTCTTTAGGATGTTTAGGCAAAGACACCATTATTGTCGTTTTTGCTCCGCTGGTGGGATTAGATTTTACTGAGGCAGACAATTTCAATCTTTTCCCTAATCCCGTAAATCAGAGCGAATCCTTTTTTCTGGAATTGCCTGAAGGAAGCTGGAACGTTGAACTTTTTGATTTGACGGGCAGAATTTTGTGGTCCCAAAGGATTTTGATGAATAATAGCGAGCCCTATTTGATGAAAATTCCTGAAATTTCTCCGGGGAATTATCATATTGTTGGGACGCATTTGTCGGGGGGCAGAGTTAGTAAGCGGATTCAGGTTAGGTAGGCTGTATGGGTGCTTAGGATGAATGAAATATGATTTTTCACAGACCTTTCAGGTTTGGTATATGTTTGGTGTCCTTACTTTCTCTCTCTTTCTCGCCGTTTTAAAAAACGGCGCAATATAGGGAACACCTCCATTCTGGTGAATGCAGGATACTA
>JAGQVA010000106.1 GCA_020438265.1 Bacteroidota bacterium | reverse complement strand
ACTCCCTTCGATGCAACTATGATTGAATCATTATTGATCCGCATTTAAATGCTTATCGTTGAACCGCATTTAAATGCGGTTCAATATAGATCTGTAGCTTAGCTGGTTAAAAGCACCTCTCTGATACGGAGGAGACCGCAGGTTCAAGTCCTGCCAGATCTACTAAGGTGCCGTAGATAAATGTTACTTCGCTGAAAACGAAAAGGTTGAAGGTTCGATTCCTTCCAGGTCCACTATTTTCGCCGTATTGAAATACGGCGCAATTCCCGGGCCTGTAGCTCAAAGGTAGAGCATTTACATTTGTCGATCATTGCCCTTAATTTTTTTAGTACACTCATGAAATACAGTGTGCAATCATGAAACGTTGAACTCGTGGCCAAGCTGGTAAGGCACCTGACTTTTAATCAGGGAATCGTAGGTTCGATTCCTACCGGGTTCACAAACTAGCTATTGGCTTTTTGCCTTTTGCTATTGGCATTCCGATTAAAGGCCAATGGCTAATAGCAAATCGCTAAAGGCTATTACGGATCTGTAGCTTAAAGGGAAAAGCATCTGGCTTCTAACCGGATAGATGTGGGTTCGATTCCTACCGGATCTTCTCAATTGGTATTGGCTTTTAGCTATTGGCCCTTGGCAGAAAACCAACAACCAAAAGCCAATAGCTAACTACCAAAAGCCATTTCCGGACCCGTAGCTTAAATGGAAAAGTTCCTGGCTTCGAACCAGGTAGATGCAGGTTCAAATCCTGCCGGGTTCTCTTAACAGCTATTGGCTTTTGGCCTTTAGCTCTTAGTAAATGCTAACAGCCAAGGGCTAATCGCTAACAGCCATTTCCGTTCCCGTCGTCTAATGGATCAGGACATCGCTCTTTCAAGGCGGAAATGAGAGTTCAATTCTCTCCGGGAATGCTTTTTTGACCCTGTAGATAAGTGGTTACATCGTCGGGTTTTCAGTCCGAAGGCAGGAGTTCGATTCTCCTCAGGGTTACTAGGTGTGTCGTAGATAAGCGTTACTTCGACTGCAAATCGATAGACTTCCATCTATTCATGAGCGCTTTTCGATTGTTACCACTATTTTTTTCAACCTTACCGGCCAAAGACAAAGGAGGTAATCTATTCAAAACAAAGTGTCGGTAAAAGGAAGAGTGAGCAGAATTTGGTATTGTCCCTGTTTGCTAAACAGGTTTCGTCCCTCGGGATGTGTGGGTTCGAGTCCCACCTCTTCCGCCATTGTGTGTCGTAGAGAAGTGTTACTTCGTAGTTCATTTGGTTAGAACGTTAGAACTGGGGTCTAAAAGTAGTGGGTTCGATTCCCACCGATATTCGCTTTCACTTTTCGACTGTTACCGCAATTCTTTTTTATCGGGATCAATTCCCAATAACTAACATCCAAAGGCCAAGAGCCTTATCCCGCCCGAATGGTGTAATAGGCAATCGCGCCGCATTCAAACTGCGGAAAATGGGGGTTCGAATCCCTCTTCGGGCACTTCTGTACTACGGATCTATACGGAGGCCATAGCTTAACTGGTAGAGCGCCAGATTGTGGCTCTGGTAAGTGCGGGTTCGATTCCCGTTGGCCTCCCTTGAAGTGATTGGCTGGCTGAATGTCAGTTTTTCACTGTCTTTTATTCACCTACAAACCTACAATACAATGAAAAAGCTATTCAGAGGATTATTGAAAATGATCGTTGAAAACCGAATGAAACGATACAAAATCGTTTACAAATGCCGTAGCGAAAAAGCAGGATGCTGCAGTGGAGATTGCTGGTATGAGTACGGCATTTAACCCAGGCTTCAGAAGCCGGAAATTTCTGGCTTTTGAAGTCGCTTAAGAATAGTAGTACTGTAGGTGAAAAAGAAGCGTGTCGTAAGGAAAAGTTACTTCGCAATTGCCATAAAATTGATTTAAGACTTTTTCTGCATGTTACCGCTTCGCCTTTTTATGATTACAGAAGCAACAGAAGTTCAACTGGTAGAATCTCTCCTTGCCACGGAGAAGGAAGTGGGTTCGAGTCCCATCTGTTGCTCTTTTATATGGAGGCTGTGGCTGAGCGGTTGAGGCGCCGGATCATGCTCCCGGTATATATGGGTTCGAATCCCATCAGTCTCCCTGTTATTGTTGCTCTATTTTATCGAAAGGTTTATGTTTATAGAATACTTTTTCGGGGGAAATTTTTCGCAAATTATTCAATTTTTAAACCAAAAGAGCTGGGAATTTTACCATTTACCCCTTTAGATCACCCATACAGGGCTGATAATCAACTGCTCAGGTAAAAGTTGGAGAAGTAATAAGATAGCGGCACATAATTTGCCAAATACCGTGTAGATGCTTATTAGAGTTAGCATTTGCACGGAAAAATACATAATCCGTGCGGATGGCAGAGTGGTCAATTGCATCTGATTGCAGATCAGAAAAACCGGGGGTTCGAATCCCTCTCCGCACTCAAAAACTTCCAAAGCATTTGGTGAGTTTATCCGTAAGAGGATAATCTTTTTTGACAGCAAAAGCAATCTGCAAAAGCAGGTTTCGATCGTGATTTCTGGCCGTAAAACGGTTTGTGGGAATATTTTTTCATTAACAATTCACTTAGTTATGGAACAAGTAAGAAAAATAGATCTCATGCCGACTCAACAACAGGAAGTTATTGCTACTTTGGTATATAAAGGCAAAATCGCGGCAATCAAGTTATACATGAAATTTGCAGGTTGCCGCCTCCAGGAGGCAAAAAACGCTGTTGAAAGAATTGGCAATGAAATTCAGCCAGGACAGGCGAATGGATAATTTTCTTCATAATACTTATGGTTCGACAGAACCACATTTAGGTTAGATTTTGGTTAAGGTAAGCCCTCAGAAGTGTCGCACTTTTGAGGGTGCTTTTTTGTATGTGTTTACCCCTTCGCGCAGCCTCCGTCCCCTCAAGAAGGGACTCCCGCAAGGTCCGTTTCCTCTGGAAACGCCCTTTTGAGGCCGCCAGCCCCTTCTTGAGGAGCTTGTCCTCAACCTGATTGGGGAGGCGATCAGGCGGAAGGGGGTACAATAAGGTGCTAAACACATACTGCAACCATTCGAACAGGCACCTATCCTAATTTTTTTCACATGACAGTACTAATGACGACTTCAGTTACCACCGTACGGGCGTATGGCTTAGCATTTAGACGGGTATTTGATATCATTTTTTCACCATTATTTCATTTCAAATACCTAAACATTTTATGGCTAAAAGAAAGAAAAGAGCTTTTAGAAAATATATTAAACAGGATACATACTTCACGATTCTCAGGGAGGCAAGACCGCTTCGCAATCGAAAAATCATAAAACTTTTTGGCGTTCGGCTTATTCATAAGATTAAGCTGGACAAGGAAGATATCTATACATTAAATCGCATTCAGAAGTGGATGGATCGAGCCTTGAGGCCAATCGAAGTATGGAAACCACCAAAATCGAGAGATTCAAAATCCATTCTCATTCACCTGATCAAATATCTCTATGCCAGATATGAGATGCCAGATTTTATGATTAACGTTTGGTTTGAAAAGGCTTCCCAATATCAATTCTGGTTTCTGGAATTGGGGAAGGGGGCCAATATTCGCAATCTGGACATTCCGCTGACATACACAAAAAAGATGTCTCATTTTTTTATGGAAGCACCGGCTGATTTGTCTGTCGGGCACGCATTGAGATGGGGACAGATTTTAGGTATGGGTGGGGATGATCATCTGGCCAGGGAAATTCTTAAAGGGAGATTGGGAGAAAGTTTTAAAGATGATACTTTCTGGTCAACAGTCATTCAGTTTTTCATTAATCAATCTGACTTGGACATCAATTTGGTAAACAGAGTCATTACCTATATTCATACTCAAAAATTCGAGCCAAGGCGGTATTATATCAACGAAAATGAGCATGTTGATGAACCCCCGCCCCACCCTGGATTTAGTATGAAAGGCAGGACTTTGACAGCCTTACTAAATGAAATGAGAACCAGAGGTTATTTGAACTGGAGGAAGAGCTATTTGGAAATAAATAAAATATGGCCCGGATTTCCTGTACCCGATTATGATGTTCCTTCAGCAGATGAGGACGAAAATGTCTATTGCAGGATAGAGCAAATAACAACTGCCAGAGATCTCTTCTATGAAGGAATGATGATGAGACATTGTGTAGCAAGCTATAAATATAACTGTGTTACACAGAAGCTTTCTATTTGGTCTTACAGACAGTATCAGGATGACAAGTTTCAACGCTTGTTGACCCTTGCTATTGATTCGCAAGGAAAATTGCTGGAAGTAAAAGGAAAACATAATTCCGCTCCCAAAAGAAAGGAGCTGAGAATTATTCGCGAATGGCTTGATTCAGAAAGCTTTCATGGTTTAAAGACTTATAACGATTAATTACTAACCCAAAAATTGTTTCTAATTATGATCACACTAATTGTTTTCTTCTTCATTCCCATCATCGGATGGAAACGCCTTGGTTTTCAATACCTGTACCGGTATTTGTGGCAACGGGGACCTTTTTCACCCCATAACTCATCCTGAAATTAATTTTTTATTCTCATGGCAAACCGAATGAAAAGAAAGCAATTGGCAGAGGCTAATGCTAAACAAGAAATATATTTTAAAAAGATCTTTAATGATGCCAAAATTCAATATAAAGAAAACACCAAAATCAGCGAGCTTCTGGGAGTTCCTTTGGCAAAGAGAATTCTTCTCAATTCAGAGCATCATTTGGCGATAGATCGCATCAAAGCACAAATTTCAAAAGCAATACGACCAATCGATAATTGGAAACCTCTCCGAACCAGAAGACCTGAGCCTTTAATTAAGCATCTGGGACGTTATTTGTTTGCCCAATATCATCTTCCAAAGTTTCTGGACCATGTATGGTTTGAAGATAACCTTGAGTTTCAGAACTGGTATTTGAAACTGGGTAAAGGAATCAACATCCGAAACCTGAATACTCCGCTTGATTATACGAAAAAAATGTCCCATTACTTTATGCAGGCACCTGATCATTTAACGGTTAGACAAGCCTTAAGATGGGGACAGATCCTTGGGCTGGGAGGTGACAGGCGACTTGCAGATACTATCACTTCAGGTCATCTGGGAACAAATCTGGTGGAAGATGATTTCTGGTCTACGGTTATCATTTTTATGAAAAACCAGCCGATGTTAGACCCGTCTTTGATCAATCCGATCATCGACTATATCTATCACCAGAAGTTTCATGGACAGCGAAGACTTACCAATTATCATACTTACGAGTTCATTCCGCCACCAACACCTGGATTTAGTATGAAGGGAAGAACCATTACCTCTCTGATTCGGGGAATGGAAAAGTGGCACCGGGAACTTCGGGAGGTCAAATATACAGGGAAAAATATATCCTGGATTGGTTCCCGAAAAAAGGACTGGGAGTATATTGAGGGAGTTGGTAATGGGCAAAAATGCTATCAGATTATTCAGTTAAAAAGTGCTCTTGAGCTAATTGAAGAAGGTAGAGCAATGAAACACTGTGTAGCCAGTTACGCCTATTCTTGTTCAAAGGGTAACTGTTCTATCTGGTCGCTTCGAGTGAATCATGACTTTAGCCAAAAGCCCCTGGTTACGATTGAAGTAAATGCAAGAGATATGATTGTTCAGGCGCGTGGAAAATATAACGCAATGCCTTCACAGGTGGAGCAAAACATCATTCGCCGATGGGCAGTCGCTAATGACTTAAAAACGCAATACATTTATTGACAATGGCCCTGATTTTATGATCAGGGCTACTTTTCTGCCGGATGGCCGATCGGTTTAGGCACTGGCCTTTGAAGCCAGCGAGGTTGGTTCGACTCCAACTCCGGCATCGTTTCACCTATAACATTTTAATCATTTTATCATGGCACAAGTACTGGTTCTGAACCAGGACTACCAGGCTATCAGTCTGTGTGCGCCTGAAAGGGCCATCGTCCTGGTCTTGATGAAAAAAGCAGAATTAGTATCTGATGTGACTTCGCAGAAGATGCGTTCTGTAAAACAGGAATTCAAATTTCCTTCGGTAATCCGTCTGCACCAATTCGTCTACCTGCCTTTTAAAAAGGTAGCTCTGACGCGTGAAAACGTCTTCAAAAGGGACGGACACGAATGCGTGTACTGCGGAAGTACCAAAAACCTGACCCTTGACCACCTGGTTCCAAGAGCCCAGGGTGGGCGTACTATCTGGAACAACCTGGTGACAGCTTGTTATTCCTGTAACTCCGAAAAGGGAGATATGTCCCTGGAGCAATCAGGGTTTGATCTGAAAACCAAACCTTACCGGCCCAGTTTCATCATGTTCTTGAGCCAGTTTGCGGGCCAGGTAAATGATGACTGGAAACCTTACCTGTTGATGGTATAAATATGGTATTTTATGTAGAAACGCGATGAATCGCGTTTCTACAATAAATCATTAACATTATACCGCATTTAAATGCGGTTCAAAAACTAAAACAATGAATCTTTTACTCATATTTGGCCCACCGGCTGTAGGCAAAATGACGGTGGGCCAGGAAATCGCCAAACGCACAGGGATGCGGGTCCTGCACAATCACATGACCATTGACCTGGTGCTGAATTTCTTCGAATTTGGTACGCCAGCTTTTGAAAGACTGGTGCGAAGTTTTCGTATACAGCTACTGGAGGAGATCGCGGGAAGTGATCTGCCGGGAGTAATTGTAACCCTGGTTTATGCGCTTGATCTGGAAGAAGATCATATTTTCGTGGAAGAAATTAGTGAGATTTTTCAGAAACAGGGCGGAAAAGTCTGGTTTTTGGAGCTAGAGGCTAGTCTGGAGGAACGACTTAAGCGAAATAAAACTGAAAATCGACTCAAGCATAAACCAACCAAACGGGACTTCGAATTGTCTGAGGGAAATTTATTGAAATTCAACGAAATTTATAAAATGAACTCAGACGAAAAGGATATCTTCAAGGAAACACACCTGAAGATACGAAGTGATCATCTGACTGCAGCTGAGACGGCAGAATTAGCCGTCAAGAAGCTCGGACTAGGTGAATTGGTAACGAAATGAGTAAATTTTAATCCAGAATAGTTAACAAAACCATTCTGCAATAAAAGAAACATAAAGCCAAATATGGCCAAGATTAAAAAGAAACATTTATTAAGAATCGGATTTGAGCCGGGAGATGCCCTGAAAGAAGCACTCGTTGCCATGGAACATGAAACTTTCCAAAAGAAAGGCCGAGTGGTAAAACTGGACATTTTACAAGACTTGCTGAATGAGCCGGAAAAATACAGGAAACACAATATTTTAGGACCCATCGTCCATGAACTGGTTCCTCTGATAGACGATGCCCATGCACCGATTTATCCTGAACTGAACTCAGAGAAAGTCCCTTATAAAATTTATGGGGGGAAAGGAATCGAGTCCGGGACGCTGGATCAAATGGACATTGCATCACGACTGCCTGTGGCCAAAGCCGGAGCGTTAATGCCTGACGCACATCAGGGATACGGGCTGCCTATCGGAGGGGTATTGGCAACAGAAAACGCCATTATTCCTTTTGCAGTAGGAGTAGATATTGGTTGCAGAATGTGTCTGACAGTTTACCACCTTGGTGAAAGATCTTTGGAAAAACACCAGAGTCAGTTTAAGCGGGAGCTAATTGCCCAAACTGTTTTTGGAGCGGGTAAAGGCCCGAAAAATCCGCTTGATGACGAGGTGCTTCACCGAAAAGAATTTCAGGAGATTGATATTGTGAAAAACCTGCACGGAAAGGCCATTGGGCAGATTGGTTCTTCAGGAGGTGGGAATCATTTTGTTGAATTTGGGCTGGTTGAAATCCTGGAAGAGAACAACGAATGGGGCGTAAACCCCGGAACTTATATGGGCATCCTTTCTCATTCAGGATCAAGAGGCCTTGGTTCGGGCATTGCAAACCATTATACCAAAATAGCCATGGACAAAACCAGACTTCCCAAAGAAGCCAAACATCTTGCCTGGCTGGATTTGAATACCGAAGAAGGAATGGAATACTGGCTGGCGATGAATCTGGCTGGCGATTATGCTTCGGCCTGTCATCATCAGATTCACCACAAACTTTCCAAAGCCATTGGTGAAAAACCTATGTTTATGGTGGAAAATCATCATAATTTCGCGTGGAAAGAACAGTTGGAAGATGGTACAGAGGTAATCGTTCACAGAAAAGGAGCTACACCAGCGGGAAAAGGAGTATTAGGAATTATTCCCGGTTCGATGACTGCTCCCGGTTTTATCGTGAGAGGAAAAGGGAATGTGCGATCTATCAATTCGGCTTCTCATGGAGCCGGGCGAGTGATGTCGCGAACCAGAGCCAAAAGTTCTCTTACCAGAAGCCAGTTGAAAAAAGAGCTTAGCGCGCATAAAGTAACGCTGGTAGGCGGTGGTTTGGATGAAGCTCCTATGGCCTATAAGGATATTCACACAGTGATGGAATCGCAGAAAGATCTGGTGGAAATCATCGGTACTTTCCAGCCAAGGATTGTGCGAATGGCGGATTAATGTCTGAATCAGTATATGTAAATTTATTTATAGACCTTCCAGGTTTCAAAAACCTGGAAGGTCTTATTACTACTTAGGTTTATTGAAAAGAATATTCAACCCCGGCAATTCTCTCCATCTGATTCCTGATTTTTTCGGTTCCGTCGTCTTCCAGACCATAGGGAAGGGCATAACAAATTCCTTCTTCGAGGTCCACATTTTTTAGCAATCGCTGGAAATTGGTCTGAATATATTCTCTTACCTGGTAAAACCCCTTTTTAGTTTCCTGTTCTATTTCGGGTCGGTTATCAAGCAAATAAACGATGTCCTGGAAATCTTCGCTGGTTCTGAAGTCTTTTCCTCCCCGATTCAGGAAGGCTTCGACTTTGGAAGCCAGATAATATACCGGGTTAAAAATTCTGACAGACAGATAATCATTAATTGGATAAGAAAAAGAGTGAAAAGTCCCTTCTTCATACCATCGGTTGTGAAATCCAATCTGGTCTGTGTGAATGGGAGTGATGTTTAGTTTTACTCCGTTATATATCCATGTTTTGATAAGTGTGTTTTCACCATCCTTTCGCTCAAATCCTTTTTCAATTAAAGATTGTTCAAAATGTTTGTACTCAAGCATGGAATCCACTTTCACCACTGCATCAATATCATCAGTCGGTAATGTCTCCGGGGCGGAGGGATCAGTAACATAAAAATCCAACACACTTCCCCCAATGAGGACGATTTTATTCAATAAATCACCCAGACCATAAGCCAGGGTTTGAATCATCTTAGTGTTTTTGTTCGGCATAAGCGTTTTCTCTTATTCTTTTGCTCAATTCTTCAATAGCAATCTTCTGCTCACGGGCGTGTCCGATTCGCACCGCGTCCAATAAAGCGAGCATTTCATACAATTGTGGGTCTTTTCGGATCGCTTTGATAATGCTGGGGTAAAGCGGTATGATTGCCTGTCCCCTTACATTTCCAACAGCGCTGGGCCATACAAATGCATCTCGATCTGAAACCAGCATTTCCGATAAAGGTCTGGCTGAGTGTGCAGTCGGAATACCCCTTACTAACGCACCAGGCTGAGCTGGGAATACATATTTTAACCCGTATGTAAGAAACTCAATAAAAGAAGCTCTGAATACCCTTTTTTTCGACGAATCAACCAATCTTGCCTGCTTGGAGCGATTTAATGCCTCCGCTACCTCTGATTGACTAATATGCAGGGATTGTGCAATATCTGAATACCTCCAGGGTGTATCACCCAGGATGACTATTTTCAACAAGATCACCACGTCCTGAGGACGCATTCCATTGTGTTTGCGCATAAAACCTCTGATTTGTGATTCGCAATTCGCGAATAATAATAGTAAATTTTTATATCTATTTATATCAAAAACTATCCCGAATATGAGGTTTTATACCTGGGGCGTAAGTTTTTGTGGATAAATGGATGGTTTTTGAGGCCTGTTTGGCTTTCAGGATGATTAGACTGGGCTGATAATTCATCCTGGAACAATAATCCATGTAATTGGCACAATAGTCCAGGTCCCACTCAAAAATAAGCCCTAAATTTGATTATTGACTTCAAGGATTACAAAAATCCTGTTAAACAAAGAAATAAACGCTTCCCTAAAGCGCTTTTATCATAAATTTTAGAGTTGATTATGAGTCCCCTGCTGAAATAGTGGGGGATTTTTTTTTAGAACTCTGCAATAGTCAGTTTTGAACTCAACCATCATTCAGGTGTAGTTTGATGAAAAATAATCCCCATGCTACAAAACTACCTCAAAGTCGCCTTCCGCAACTACCGCAAAAATAAACTCTACGCCAGCCTCAATATCCTCGGACTGGCCATTGGTTATGCCGCTTTTATTCTGATCGGAATTTACGTTCAGTTTGAAACTTCCTTTGAAAATTTCCACACCAAAGCAGAAAGGGTTTTTCGTGTTACTTATGAATTTAATAATGGAAACGGCTATCAGGTGCACTGGGCCCGATTGCCTTTTAATTATATCAATGAATTGCCCGAGGCGATGCCGGAGGTGGATAAACTGATCCGTTTTCAGAATCACGAGCGAAAATATATTCGGATTGGAGAGGAAAAATTTCGGCCTCAATATTCCTATGTCACAGACAAAGAAGTGTTTGAAGTGTTTGATTTTGAATTGATTAAGGGGAATCCTGAAACAGCGCTTGCCAATCCTCATTCCATTGTACTGACAGAATCTTTAGCTGAAAAATATTTTGGGACGGAAGAACCTGTTGGCAAACAGGTTTTTATTATT
>JAGQVA010001078.1 GCA_020438265.1 Bacteroidota bacterium | reverse complement strand
AGGCTTATTTAAAAGCTACCTATCCAATCGATTAATTCCTAAGTAATTGATAAATATCCATGACATTTCTTGCGTAGCAGGTCCCAAATAATAAGAACTATACTTGAGTCCAGTGGACCATCCAAACTACCTCTTTAATTTGTATTCATAAATTTAACAATTAATAATCAAACGATCATGAAATTTAATTCAAATCAATGGTTTAAGGCAGTAGCGATGATCGCTCTTCTTGTCCAGACAGTCATTCTTTCCGGACAAACAAAGCCTTCAAATTTCACAGATGCACCAACCATTAATTTTGAAGGGACCATCACCTTTAACAGGCCCATCAATAAGAATTCCATTACACTTGAATACAATTTTAATGTACGATGCAGTGCGAGTGAAGGGATTACTGAAGGTCCCTCTTTTTCAGATTTCATTTCCTCATCAAATGCCGGCACTCTGGAATCAAACGAGGAAAGCGCTGTGGGCAGTGCCGCAAAATCCATCTATAATGCCATTAAAAAAGCATTTTCACGCAAACCGGTTTGTGGCGTCAAAGCCGACCCAAATGGCAATGGAGACTCAAAAGACTGGGGAGATATCAGCACTATTCCAATTATCATTACCATCACGCCCAGAGCTACCGGAATCTCACTAAGTAATACTAAAGCCAAAGTGTTCAGCTATAAAAATATCGACCAATTCAACACTCAATTCTTATTGGAAGTTGAAGGATTTATGAGTCAGGCATTATAATCTCAGAAAATCCAGAAAGCACCCTAAAACCAACAATTATGCCAATGGCAAGGACGATCACTTCTGTACCTGAGCACAGGTCAAGCCATCCGAAAAAGCCATTTATTTACAACACCATTAATAACATAAAATGCAAAACCACGAATTATGAAATTAATTAAAATCCTGGAATCCGGTTAATATCAAAACCGGATCATACTCTCAAAAATCGCTCTAAAAGCGCATTAAAGATCAACATTCAAAAACAAAATATTCAGACTGTCAATTTCTATCATCAACTAAAATCATCAGCCATGAAAATCGTATTCAAAGCAATTATCCTGACCATCAGCACCCTGGCCTTATTACCAATAGCCCATGCTCAGGATAAACTATACTATTCTCCGGATATTTACAAACAGATGGTTGCTGCCTATGAAAGCGCCAATCTAAAATTGGGCACAGACAAACTTTCAAAATCGGTGCGCTACGAAGTACTTAAAATGATGGCGCTTACTCCCCGCAGCAAGGCATCTAAAATAAATGCCATCGGTGCATGTGCCCTAAAAAAAGGTTACTTAAAATCATCTGAACTGGGATTGATCAACAACTTTTTAAAAATGGAAGTAGCCGGTGACTTAAGTGGTTCGCTAAAAGCAATCTCAGCTATGCGCAATTGCAAACCCAGTTCGGCCATCATGTCAGAAATTGTCAGGCAACTGAATACGGAATCTTCTGGTTCTACGCCACACACCGCAACAGAAAACGAATCTTCTCCCGCTCCGTCCGGAAATATTGACGGGAGCACGATCGATGACATTGGAGATGCGGTGGAAGATGTAATAGAAGCCGAAGGAGTTGTCTTTGGCGCTATCACAGGCGCTATAGCCGGAGCTGAAGGCGGGCCGGCGGGGGCAATTGCAGGGGCCGGAGTCGGAGCACAGATTGGAAAAGCCGTCGGAGAAGCAGCCGCATCCGTTTGGAGGGTGGTCTACAACTTTCTTTTCAAGAAGAAAGAAGATGGAGTCATTGCCGGGCCAAATGGTGAAGATTGTCAAGAACCTTTTACTCTGCCTTCTACAGAGGGGCTTCCATCACTCCCACCACCACGTAATTGATGGAAAATCCACTTAATCTTTTGTCAGCAAGAGTCTGCCCGGATCTGCGGTCAGGCTCTTATGATATTTATTATGAAATCCCAGGCAACCGATTCCGGATCCGTCAGTCAGTCATGAGATACCTATTATGAAAATTGATTTTGTATTCTGGGTGACTAACGATTTCGTTGTGAAATGTCATACAGGCCGGAAAAGCAGGATAGCCAACCGCTTCCACAATAATATTATACCTTACTTTCGAAAAAATTACAATTTCTGCACTATGACCGATGTATCCATCCTGATCA
>JAGQVA010001077.1 GCA_020438265.1 Bacteroidota bacterium | reverse complement strand
AGATACCGAAAAAATGGGGAATTCAGCAATGGAAGCTTCCAAAATGCTGCTGGAAAAAGGAAAAATCGCTGCAACTGCGATGGATTATTAAAATAAAAAAAACAGTAGCCAGTATCTGAGATTGGTGTTTAGTAATGAAAAGGAGGAAAGATTATCTGAGCTGAAGAACCGATTTCGGCAAACCTTTGAATCGTGACAGACCGGGCCGTCAGGTTGATAAATTCTGTTTTACTTTAAGAATATTCCTAATAATCGTTATAAATTAAGACGAATTTTAGATCAAAGTTTTGTCATTTTTCTTACTTTCGGGACACAATCTTTTCGTTAGGTTTGCTAAAATTACCTGAGGAGGCGGTTAAGTATCTGGAAATTAAATCAAGTGAAACATGAACCTAGTCATTGTCTTAGAGAATACATTGTCCATGGTGAAGGATTATTTAAGGGAAATGGAGGCGGATAAATACAAACAACCTATGGATTTATTCTCTAATTCTTCCATTGGTCAGCACACCCGTCATATTGTCGAATTTCTTCAATGTTTGATCGAACAATGCCCTGCCAGGGTAGTGAATTACGAAAATAGAAAACGCAATCGAAGAATAGAGGAGGACCCGCAATATACCATTGAATGTATTGATCAGATTATAGAGAAACTACATTCAGGAACATTACCGGAAAACCTGATTCTGGAAACGGTTTACGATAATAGTATTGTGCATAGGGTTGAATCTACACTGGATCGGGAATTGATATACAATATCGAACATGCCATTCACCACATGGCTATGATAAAGATTGGCCTGAAAGTGCTGGCACCGGAATTACACCTTCCTGAAAACTTTGGTGTAGCGCCCTCGACCATCAGATACCGTCATCAGACGGGGATTAATCATTAAGCGTATGAAAAAGTCTGGTTTTTGGCAAAGGGTCAAAAACTCCCCCTTTTTGATCAAATTGAAAAGTTGGGAATATTGGCCGATGCATTTGATCTATGCACCGATTTATGCCTACTGGATTTTCCTTTCCATCAGGGCCAGAGCCTTTTTCTTCTTTAGCGGTGCCAATCCGGGTATATTTTTGGGCGGCCTTTTTATGGAATCCAAAATGGATATTTATGCCCGAATTCCTGATAAATGGATTCCCAAAACTGCCTATTTACCCGTTGGCGGCAATTTAGATGTTGCTTTACAGAGAATTCAGGAACATCACATTTCTTTTCCGCTCATTGCCAAACCAGACAAAGGAGAAAGAGGTTTTTGGGTGGAAGTGATCGAGAATGAAGATGAATTAGGCAATTATTTACGGCGAATAAAGTCCGATTGTATCCTTCAGGAATACATTGATTATCCGGTTGAAATAGGTGTCTTGTACTACCGGTTTCCAGGTGAGCAAAAGGGAACCATTACTTCGGTAACCCTGAAAAAATTTCTCAGTGTGACAGGCGATGGAAAATCAACGGTAAGAGAACTGGTCCTGGACTATCCCCGTGCCAGGTTACAGTTGGAGGTATTGGAAGAATCTCGTTCTGAATTGATGGTTACTGTTCCGGAAAATGGAGAAGAAGTCGTGCTGGTTTCCATTGGAAATCATTGCAAAGGAACAACTTTCCTGGGAGGGAATCATTTGATTGATAGCCAATTAACCCAAACCTTTGATGAAATCAGCAGTCAGCTTGAAGGTATTTATTTTGGTCGTTTTGATATCCGTTGCCAAAGTGTAGAAGCTTTAAAAGCAGGGCAGCATTTCAAAATTCTGGAGATCAACGGTGTCAAATCAGAACCCACGCATATCTACGATCCCGGTTTTTCAATCTGGGAAGCCTATCGGATTCTTTTTCGGCAGTGGAATACGATCTATCAGATTAGTATGGCCAATAAAGTCAGAGGATTTGTATTTCCAACATTTAAAGAAGGCTTTAAAGCTGGGAGAGAATATTTTCGTTATCGGAAAACGGGTGTATTGGAAGATGTGAATGCATTTTCGCCCAGGAATCCTGAATTTCTAATGAGTCTGGCGACTGGAAAGGAATAATTGGGAGAAGGCTCCCTTTTGCTTCAAACCAATTTGTCTATTATCTTACAATATGCTGCTTACCACATTTGCAAATATTTTCTCCGCCTTATTAG
>JAGQVA010001076.1 GCA_020438265.1 Bacteroidota bacterium | reverse complement strand
TATTATTAGGGTAATTATGGATAAACCAAAATCGCATATTGAAAAGCTGCCTTCTGGGCTGTCTTTCGAGATGATATTCGTTGAAGGAGGGACCTTCATGATGGGGAGCGACAGTGAGGAAGCGTATGATCGGGAAAAGCCTGTGCATGAGGTTGCACTTGATAGTTTTTATTTGGGGAAATACCCGGTTACTCAGGCTTTATGGAAATCTGTGATGGGTAATAATCCTTCAGAATTTCAAGGGGAGAATAATCCAGTAGAAAAGGTTTCTTGGTATGATACCCAAGACTTTCTCAAAAAACTAAATGAATTGATCAGAAAAGAATACCGACTGCCGTCCGAGGCAGAATGGGAGTTTGCAGCACGAGGCGGAAATCAATCAGAAGGATATAAATATAGTGGTAGTGATCGGCTATGCGAAGTGGGTTGGTATAATGAAAATAGTGAAAGTAGTCATCCGGTAGGGGAAAAACTTGCTAATGAATTGGAGATTTTTGATATGAGTGGTAATGTGTTTGAATGGTGCCAGGATTGGTATCGTAGCGATTATTATCGAGATTGTTTTAGTAAAGGAATAGTAGAAAATCCTAAAGGAGCAGTTTTGGGTGAATGTCCTGTTATTCGTGGGGGTAGTTGGCACTCTGACACTCGTGAATGTCGGTCCTCCTGTCGCAGTGGACATGCACCGGAGGATCTGTTCTACCTTTTCGGGTTTCGCCTTGCTTTATCCTTTCAATTAACGGGAAGGCCGGATGGCTTCCACTGAACAGATGAACACCCTGTTACCTTACGGGACAAAAAGATGTCTCTGACATAAAAAGCAGCGGTATTTATAGTATACTGCGAACGTCCTGCTGCTTCCCTTTTGTTAATACAAACTATGAATCACCTAAAATCGCATATCGAGAAACTCCCTTCCGGGCTATCCTTCGAGATGATCTTCGTCGAAGGAGGCACCTTCATGATGGGCAGTGATAGTGAGGAGGCGTATGATCGGGAAAAACCTGTGCATGAGGTTTCATTGGATAGTTTTTATCTGGGGAAATACCCGGTTACACAGGCTTTGTGGGAAGTGGTAATGGGTAATAATCCTTCAAACTTTCAAGGGGAAAACAATCCTGTGGAACAGGTTTCCTGGAATGATACTCAGGATTTTATCAAAAAGCTGAATGAATTAACAAAAAAAGAATACCGCTTGCCGACTGAAGCGGAATGGGAATTTGCAGCACGAGGCGGAAATCACACGGAAGGATATAAATACAGTGGTAGCGATAGGATGAAAGAAGTGGGCTGGTATGATGAAAATAGTGGAGATAAGACTCGCCCTGTAGGCGAAAAAATGGCTAACGAATTAGGCATTTTTGATATGAGTGGAAATGTTCTCGAATGGTGTAAGGATTGGTATAGTGATGATTATTACCAGGAATGTATTAGTAAAGGAATAGTAAAAAATCCTAAAGGAGCAGCTACTGGTTTCAGGCGTGTTCTCCGTGGCGGTAGTTGGTTCCGTGGCACCCGCGAGTGCAGGGCCTCCGTTCGCTACGACGCTTCGCCGGAGACTCGGCACGACGCTATTGGCTTTCGCCTTGCCCTCTCCCTCCAGTCAGCTGGTTAGCCACTCCGGCCTTCCCGTGAGCTAAAAAGAGTAGGGCTTTTGCCAGAGATCACCCAGGGCAAGGAGAGCGAGGGACGAGCCGACGGCACTGGGTGGTGAAAGTATTTCTGCTGAAATGTGGAGATGATAGATCTCTCACTCCGTTCGAGATGACCGCTCAAGCGGTATAAGAGTTCACGCCGCCGCATCGGCGGCGTATAAAAAAATGACGCTCCGTCATCTCGACCAACGGGAGAGACCTATGAATCAACTTATTGAAAATGAGTGATATTTCAGGGTAAGACATTATTCTTCCACCAACACCCCCCGAAGCCCCTCCAGCTCCTTCTTCCTCGGCAAAAACCGCCGCCGCAATTCCCACCGCACAACCCCAAAAGCCAGCACAAATGCCACCGGCACAATCACCCACTTCCACGGCGCTACGCCCGCCTGAATCATATTCAGCAACGTCGGCAAGCCTGCCGGCAATAACATCCACCAGAAAAAAGTCCTAGCACGGGTAATTTCATTCT
>JAGQVA010001075.1 GCA_020438265.1 Bacteroidota bacterium | reverse complement strand
CTGTACCTGCTTATTTCCGACCAGTTAAATTCGCTTCAAATACGGTCTTTAATGGTTTTGGGAGGAAAGTTTGACTTTAATGAAAAAAACTACCTGACGGAAAATACTTTTCTGGTGGACGATATCATGATTCTGATTCGGAATTTTCAGCTGGATTCCGCCGCCAGAGCCAAAACGGATAATCCCTTTTACGCGGATGATATTGATGTGAGTATCAATATTAACGATTACTCATTTACGCTTAAGGACAGTACCTATTCCATCAAAGTAGGAAATATTGGCATTTCTACTGCAGACTCTTCTATTCTTGCTGAACGAATAGAAATTACGCCATTGATTGACAATACAAAACTGGCAAATGCCCGTCAGATTTTTGACCTTTATTTGCCTTCTGTCAGATTTAAAGGGTTTGATACCAACGAATTATACTTTGACAAGAAAGTTGTACTGGATTCTGTCGAAGTTTTTCGTCCTCAGATAAAAATGTTCACCCGGCCTGAGCTTCCAGCGCAGGATTCCTTTAACCTGTACCAGTCTGTCATGAAAGAAATAAGCCGTCTGGCAGTCAACAAAATCATTATCCGGAATGGCGTTTTTGATCAGGTATTACCCGCAGAGAGTGAAGAACGGCCTTTGCAAATTCCCCGATTTTCACTGGAACTGGATAAGTTTGAACTGGACTCTTTGCCTCTTCTGGCAGCAGGTCGTTTTTTCTATTCCAATCAAATGGATTTACGGATTCAGAACTACTCCATTCCATTGAAAGACAGTATTTATACCCTGGCGATAAAAGCAGTGCGATTTTCCACAAAAGAATCGTCTATTACCCTGGATTCCCTTACCCTCACCTCAAATTTCGAGCTTCAGGATTTTATCGATAAAAATGGTTATGCCATCAACCACATCGCTCTGCAAACGCATCAGATTAAAGCAGTGAATGCAGACCTGTTTGCAATGGCAGACAGAGGCTCGGTAGACATTCTCAAACTTTGGGTAGACGGGCTAAAATTACAGATTCACAAAGACAAACGAGCGCCGGAGAAGCCCGACAGAAGGCCTCCACTCCCGGTGAGTTTTATTCGGGGATTGCCTTTTTATTTAAGGATTGACAGTACTTTTATTGACGGAGGAGAAGTAACCTATCAGGAAAAAGTAGAGTCTCTGATGGACCCCGGAGAGCTGGAAATCAATGAGATTGACGCAGTGATCACCCAGTTATCCAATGATCCAGGCCTCATGACTCCGGAGAAAGAAGTCTACCTGGGACTGGAAGCCAATGCCACACTGATGGATGAAGGAAACATGTCTTTTAAAGTTTTTTATCCTTTATTCGATACGACAGACCGCTTTATACTCACGGGAGAACTTGATTCCATGTCCATGACAGCCTTTAATCCCATCCTGGAGCCGGGAGTGTCGGTTTCAGTCAAAGAAGGTTTGGCCCAGGCGATGACTTTTAGAGTAAGAGGAAACCGGGAAATATGCAGGGGCAAAATGTGGTTTCGTTATGACAATCTTAAAGTAGAAGTTTTTAACGAAAAAGAAACCGATGCTTTTAAACCTGAGAAGAAAAAACGCGGATTACTTTCTGCTTTTGCCAATACCATGGTAGTGCATACCAAAAACCCAACCCGGAGATTTCTGCGCGTAGGAAAAATCGAGTATGAAGTAGACCGAAGTAAAGGATTTGTTGCCCATTGGGTGCAGTCTCTGCTGAGTGGCCTGAAATCGAGTATTGGGTTGGAAAAGGTGGATGCGAAGGATAAGACTTTACGCTAGGCCTCTTCACTTGAATATTCTAATCGAGAAATTGCGAATTATCGCATCACCGTAACTGTTCCCGTTTTCAGATCCTCTACTACCTGCGCCCGCCCCTCATAACTATAAACCACCCGCCAGGCATACACCCCCTCCGGCACCGCCACACCCCCAGACCGCCCATCCCAGCCATCCGCCGGATTCTCCGTCTGATACACCAATTTCCCCCAGCGATTAAAAATCTGGAGATCAAAACTCAAAAACCCGCACTGATACCCCCACTCAAACACATCATTCACCCCATCCTGATTGGGGGTAAATCCCGTCGGAACAAACAGATAACAATTACAATCCACCATTTCCAGCAGCA
>JAGQVA010001074.1 GCA_020438265.1 Bacteroidota bacterium | reverse complement strand
CTTCTGTGACTTTGTGGTTAATGAAATTGTGTCATTTGTGGCTCTGCCACCATAGGACTTTTGTGGTTCAAATTACATGATACCTAAAACTACCTTTCTATTAAAAAGACATAATCTTGATTATAAGTCCTGACGAAAACCTGATTTTCTTTCTGAATCACGTAATCAGGGCCTGTAGCCAGATCAAGGATCTGACGATGCGCGCCGGTAAACCTGTCTACCACAAATAAATAATCAGGCTCCTGAGTAAACCCATATCCGCAAATAATTGCGTTACCCACGACGGTAAAAGTTGAGTTACAGGTCAGTGGTTCAGTTGTCCAGATAGTCGCATAATTTTCCAGATCAATGGCTGATATATATGCATTTTTGCCGAAACTGCTTTTCGCGTAGGTATCATGGCCGTGAGAGACATACAAAATCCCATCTTCTATGACAGCCCAATTGATCGACTGAAAAACGTAGGCTTTATCTTCTTCCAGGTTTTGGGGCGCATAGGCAAATTTACCAAAATCGAGGAAATGCAGAATTTTATCGTGAGTTTTATTGGTAATGAGCATAAATCGTTTATCAGAATAATTAGGCCCATAAAAGAATATATCACAGGTTTCGTAGTAAAAACCATTGGTAATGCGAAATCCTTCATAATTGAGAGGAATGGAAGCGGGGATATTTCCCTGAATATCCTGATATTCATTATAAACGGTATAGGTCGGCAGGCTTAGTTGATTTTCATCAAACCATTTTTCAGTGTCAGTAATCTGATTTTGCTTTTTCGAGATCATTTGCAGTTTCGGAGTAGGCTCCGTTTCAAAATCGAGAGTATGCCCTTCAAAAGGGAAAGCTTCCATGATTGTGGGCTGGGGAAGGGATAAGAGCGGATTTGTCTCTTGAGATTCTAAAATGTTTGCAGCCTCTTCTGCTGAAGAAATAGTAGGGTTTTTCGTTTGACCATAACAAGAAAAGATAAAAAAGGCGATTGCGATACATAGATAATTGAGTTTCATTTTATTGCTTTTTGTATTTGTTATTGTATCAGCAAAGGACTCAATTATTGGAGTATGGCAGGTAGCAATGAGGTCGTATTTGCTTTCGATTATGTCTTATTTGGGGAAAATTTTGCTCATGTGTTTCTGTATGGGGGTTTTATGAATGAATGTTAATTCTCTTAAATATTTTCACGAATATTTTTCGATTCAGCCACACCATCCCCCCACAAACGAAAAGTGTCAGCAAATGATTGACAAATGATACATCACAATCACCAGAATAAATTGACCCTGAATATTCGGGAAAATGCCACGGGAAAACAGGGGGGAAAGTAGGTAAATGCATCCCAAACAAACTATTAATCATCCCTGGAGAAAGATCAACCAAATCTGGGAAAATGCAGCCAAAGAGCGTTCCTCCTACGATAAATTTCCATACTTTCTGGGATAATAATATCAGAGCAATTATGATAATCAGACTCACAATCACATCAACCTTGGAATTAACAGGATAACAATGAGGGGAATAATCCAGAATTCCATGAGAAATAACCCCCAATGTAAAACCAGTGAAAGTTTTGGTAAGCTGATCTTTGGAAGAGAGCGTTTCCTCTTTTGAGGAATTGGCGATAATGGCTGTGCCTGCGGCTATGTGGAAAAGGACATTCATGGGAGTGTAATGAGTGGGCTTTACTATTTCAATATAAAAAATGGATCGTAAGATCCAAAGCCCCGTCAGGGGCGATAACGTGGGTAGAAAATGAATTTACAAATCTAAAAGCATGCCGTAGGTATGCAATATGATCTTACATTGCATACCTACGGCATGCTTTTAGAGATTATATGTACATTTTCTACCTACATTAGGCTCCTACGGAGCCGCTCTGAGCAGAGCATTTTCTTCCATAAATAGATTTTTGATAGGAATAACTTGATAAGAAAAGTGATTAAATAACCACCTTAGAGGCATAAAAATCACAAATTCTGGTTATCATTGATCAATGAAAAAATTACCAACTAGAGCAGCTTTCCATTATTCTTTCAGATATTTCCTATCATCTGACTCCGAAAAAAAGGAATGGGCAAAAGCAAAGTGAGTTTGAAGTTTGGGAGGGATATTTTCATACCATTGTATATCT
>JAGQVA010001073.1 GCA_020438265.1 Bacteroidota bacterium | reverse complement strand
CAGAAAAACTTATTTCATTACAAACCCTCGATTGTAGCGCCAAACTTTATTACAAAGATGGTTCTGTAGAGCTGGTCGAATTGCCTTATGGTTCATCCTATTTGTCGCAGTCAACAAGGAAACTGCTGGTTGGTCAGGAAGTTACAAAAGTAGAAATCAGGAGTTTTTCCGGGGAAACGCGATCAGCGGAGATATTATAATATAAATGAAAATTTTATCATTTTCCCTTTTGGGTTCGCAGGAGGCCCCGGATCGCCTGAAAGCGTCCGGGGTGACAAGCCCAGGCTTGTCAAAAACACGCCGAACATTTCGGCGTGTAGCCCCCTCAAATGACAGTGTCATTCCTGACGAAGACAGGAGATCGGGAACCTCCTTTAAACATAAACTGGCTTTGTTCCTCCTCACCGTAATCACCCTCACCAGCTGCGGAGACTCTAAAAATTCCTTATCCGGAGAACAATTATCCCAGGCATATTGCAGTACCTGCCACGTTTTCCCCAAACCGGATTTATTACCCAAAAAACAGTGGGAAACTGTCCTGCCGATGATGGGAGCCAGATTGGGAATGCCTTCGGAGACATTTGACCCCTTTAAGGGAAAATCCATGGAGGAAGTATTCCACCTGCAATCCTCAAATGTATATCCACCCAAGCCTATGTTGTCTCAGGAAGACTGGACGAAAATTCAGGCTTTTTTCATGGAGCATGCCCCGGATACGATTAGTCATTCTGCTCCGGAAATGAAACCCGCCACAGATCTCTTTTTATCAGTTTATCCTGAATTGGGATTGGTTGGTCCGCCGTTGATTACCATGCTGGAAATAGACCCTGAAAATAAAAGTCTTTACCTCGGAGACTGGAGTGGTAGCTTTATTCGTTTGAATAATGATTTTTCTGTTGATGAACAATCCATTCTTCCCCAACCCATTATTGATATAGACCGTGCCTCAGACAATTCTCTAAAGCTACTCAGCATTGGGCAATTATATCCAAATGAAGGCCGAAGTGGGGCAATGGTAGAAATGAAAGAGGAATTTTTCGATACGCAGCATTTGATGTTCGCCAATTTGAAAAGACCAGTAAGTTTTATTGTCGTAGACGTTGACGGAGATCAGGTAGATGATTATGTTGTCTGTAATTTTGGCAATATGACGGGGCATTTATCCTGGTTTAAAAAACAAGGAAATACCTATGCCGAGACCATTATTAGAAATACTCCTGGTGCGACCCGTGTTTATGCCGAAGACGTTGACGAAAATGGATTTAAGGATTTGATTGTATGTTTTGGGCAGGGAGAAGAAGGCGTGAGTATTTTCTATAATAATAAAGGTGAATTTCGGGAGAAAAGAGTCTTACGTTTTCCTCCTATTTACGGAACAAATGATTTTGAATACCTGGATTTTGACGGAGATGGCCATAAGGATATTATCACCTCACATGGCGATAATGGAGACCATACCCAGATTCTCAAGCCTTATCACGGCGTCAGAGTGTTTCTGAACGATGGCAATGAACAATTTACAGAAAAGTACTTTTTCTCTTTTCCCGGAGCCTCAAAAGTACGATGTCGTGATTTTGACCTTGATGGCGACACCGATATCATTCTCATGTCCTTTTTCCCGGACTTTGATAAAAAGGCTAGACAAAGCCTGGTTTACCTGGAAAACCAGTCCAACTGGCAGTTCTCAGCTTATGCCATTGAAGGTGCCGATGAAGGCCGCTGGATGGTGATGGATGCCGGGGACCTCGATCAGGATGGGGATGAGGATGTGGTGATCGGTTCTTTTATGTTGCGGTCTGATGGGATTCCTGAGGATTTGGTAAATAAGTGGCGGAAGGGGGAGAAGAAGGTTTTGTTTCTGGAGAACCGGACGCGGTAGAGGGGGGGCGAATATGAAACACGGAGGTTCGGAGAAAAGGACTTGATCGTAAAAATAATGGAGGAGAAATTTACATTTCTAGAAGTTTTAGAAGAGAAAGTAGCAAAAATTAGAAAGTTACGGTCAGACTCCTTTTCAAATAATTTTATTCATTCTTTAAATCAGTTGAAATCTGTCTCATATACTGATTTAAAAAGATTTGAAGAAAAATATGAAACGATTCTTCCAGAAGAATACAAAGCGATCCTTAA
>JAGQVA010001072.1 GCA_020438265.1 Bacteroidota bacterium | reverse complement strand
AATCTCAGGATGTGGTTACTTTCACGGGTTCAGCCAGCACGGGGCGAATGTTAAAGGCCCATAGTCGAATTATCAATGAATCTGTGCCTTTTAATATGGAAGCCGATAGCCTGAACTGTTCCGTATTAGGTCCTGATGCAGTTCCTGGTACACCAGAATTTAATCTTTTTATCAAAGAAGTCAGAAACGAAATGACGGTGAAATGTGGGCAAAAATGTACCGCTATTAGAAGGGTAATTGTGCCGGATCATTTGGTGGAAGACGTGCAGATTGCTTTGGGTAAAGAACTGGGAAGAGTTGCCATTGGTAATCCCGCAACCAAAGGGGTAAGAATGGGTGCCCTGGCGAGTAAAGATCAGGTGGAAGAGGTCAGGGAAAGGGTTGCCGAATTAGCCAAAACTGCTGAGATCGTTTATGGAAGCCTGGATAAAATCGATTTGATCGAGGCTGATTTTGATAAAGGAGCGTTTTTAAGTCCCATTCTTTTATTAGAAAAAGATCCATTCAAAAATACGGGCGTTCATGAAATTGAAGCTTTTGGTCCGGTAAGTACCATTATGCCCTATAAAGATCTGGATCAGGCGGTGGAACTGGCACAAATGGGAAAAGGTTCTTTGTGCTGTTCGATTGCAACTTTTGACGATCAGGTAGCGCGGGAATTTGTGATTGGTGCGGCTACCCATCATGGGCGGATTCTGGTGCTTAATCGGGAAAATGCCAAACAAAGTACCGGGCATGGTTCACCTTTACCAACTCTGGTGCACGGTGGTCCCGGGCGAGCTGGCGGAGGCGAAGAAATGGGAGGAATGCGGGGAATCAAACACTATTTACAGCGATGTGCGGTGCAAGGAACGCCAACAACACTTACGGCAGTTACGGGAGTTTATCAACCAGGAGCCAAAGTTGTAGAAGCAGAAAAACACCCCTTCAGGTACCATTTTGAAGATATCCAGCCAGGAATGTCTTTGCTGACCCATAAGCGAACCATCACCGATTCTGATATTCAGAATTTTGCCAATCTGACCTGGGATGTGTTTTACGCACATACAGATATCACTTCCCTGGATGGGACTATTTTTGAAAAACGGGCTGCACATGGGTATTTCCTTCTTGCAGCAGCAGCAGGTTTATTTGTCAGTCCTGCAAAAGGTCCGGTTGGAGCCAATTACGGTTTGGATGAATGCCGTTTTATTCGCCCGATTTACCATAATGATACAATCCAGGTAAGGCTGACTTGTAAGGAAAAGGTTGACCGGGATGCCAAAGGTAGGGAACATCCTTCCGGGGTCGTGAAATGGTATGTTCAATTATTTGATCAGGATATGGAAATGGTAGCCTTTGCCACGATTCTGACTTTGGTGCAGAAGAAATCACCGTTTTTTGATTATTCCATTGAAAACGTTGAAAAAATTCTGCTAGGGTTAACCGAGGAAACCAAACCCCAATGGGGAATGATGTCTGCCCGACACATGGTTGAACATTTGGAATATTTCAATCAATTGGCATTAGGCAGGGTGGTAGTGGAAATGATTACCCCGGAAGAAAAGGTTGAGAAATACACAGAAAGTTTATACAATTACTATAAAATGCCTCGCAACTACCAGCTGGAAATTTTCAGGAAAGGGGAAACTGAAAACTTGCGATTTGAATCATTGGATCAGGCAAAAACGGTATTTTTAGAAGGCTTGAAAGAAGTTGATGAGGCCTTTAAACAGAATCCTGGCTTTCTGGCTTTTAATCCGACCTTTGGCCTGCTAAACCGCTATGAATGGAAATTGTATTGCCAAAAACATTTTCAGCATCATTTTGAACAATTTGGATTGATTTAGATAGCGATTGGCCTTTGGCTATTGGCTTTTTGCTAACGGCCAATAACCAAAGGCCAATAACCAATATGAAAAATATGAACAACGGATACGTACAAACAACCTTTCTCAAAAAAGGATTACTGGAAATAGAATTCTTTCACCCCAAACACAACTCTCTGCCGGGGGATATTCTGACAAAATTAGCATCTTCGATTACTGAAGCTGGAAAAAACGAAGACGTTCAGGTCATCATCCTCAAAAGCGGCGGCGACCGTACCTTTTGTGCCGGGGCCAGTTTTGATGAACTGATTGCGATTCATGAC
>JAGQVA010001071.1 GCA_020438265.1 Bacteroidota bacterium | reverse complement strand
AGGATATTGCAATCGGAACCGGTTTTGGATCTGCTCACGGAGATCAGATTACGGTTACATTGACAGCTGATGATGGAAATGGGAATACTGAAACCTGCGAAGTTGTGCTGACACTCTCGGATGATGAGTTTCCTTCCTTTACTGACTGTCCTACAACGATCGAACTCTGTGGAGAGCAGGCCGTTAGCTGGACGCCTCCAACAGCAGCTGATAATTGTAGCTTTAGTGTATCGTCCAGTCATCAGCCTGGAGATGTTTTCCCTGTTGGGGTAACAGTCGTTAGTTATACTGTTACGGATGCAGGTGGGAATCAGGCCTTCTGCGATTTTGAAGTGGTCATTCACGCCCTTCCTGATGTAAGTATTGCTCAAACCGCAGTACCTGAATTTTGCCAGGGACTTGCTACCCTGACAGCACAGGTTTCAAACGAGCCTTCCTTACTTTCTCCTTTGAATTACTTATGGACTGGAGGTTTGGGAACTAATCCGTCCATTGTGGCGCAGGATAATGGCTTATTTACTGTTGCTGTAACTGATTCCAGAGGATGTTCCAATAGTGCCAGTTATACCTTAAACCTGACTCCTTCGGATGTTATGGGCGCCTATACACTTCTGGCTAAAAAGCGTGTTAAGATGAAAAGGACAACTGTCCATTCAGGAGGCGTTGGGGTATTTGAACCCAATCAGATGGCTCTCATTCAGTCTCAATCTGTGGTCAATACCTTTGTAAAAGCGCCTAATATTAACATTAATGGTGGGAGTATTGTTGCCAATCAAATTATCGGAAGAGCTTCATTCACCCTTCCTGAATTTAAGGATAATAATGGGGCAGGAAACATTGATGTTACCGTTCAGGTCGGCCAAACACAGACTTTGACTGGCAATGATTATGGTATCATTGAATTGAAAGAAAATGCCACCGTAATTTTTGATAATCCTCAGGTATTGGTTAAGGAATTTAAGCTCAAAGAGGATGTTAGTATTGAGTTTTTACAGCCAACAGAACTGATTCTTGAAAAAACGATAGAACTGGAAAAGAATAATTTATTCAATGTCGGTGGAGAATCGGTCACTGTTTTTACAGAAAAAGAGTTTATCGTGAATGAAGGAAGTATGGTGATTGCAAATGTATTTGCAAAAAAGAGTATTCAGGCAAAAAAAGCCAAATCTAACAATCATACTTCTATGAACGGTTTATTTATCACGATTGACAAAATTTTCTCCGAAGATTATGTAGACTGGAATTCAAATCCGAACTGTAACTTACCTGGGGTAATCTCTCCTGTCTCCAAGTCGGTAGCCCAATCTGTATCCGCTGGATTTGAGTGGAGCGTATATCCGAATCCGGCAAGTGAGACAGTTACGATTGATTTGCCAGATTTTGGAAAGGAAGTAGAAGTTGTTATATATGACATGGCAGGCAAACGAGTTTGGAATCAGGAAATAGAATCTGGAGCAATAAAAATGAAAATCGACGTTTCCGGAAAATATTTCAAAAGTGCAGTCTATCTTGTACATGTAGTCGGTAATGGAATTAACCTTTCCAAACGACTGCAAGTGATGAAATAGCAAAATTAAATTTTAGATTTAGGAGCAGGCAATTGCCTGCTCCTCTGTCATTTAGCCTTATTAATAGGGATTCAAACGATAAAATTATGATTGCTTTAAGCTTTCAGGTTTCGGAAACCTGAAAGAGCAGCAGATAAAGTTCAGATAAGTGAAAAACCCCACTCTTTTTTGTCCGAAAAATCAAAAAGTTCTATATTACGTTTCAATTCTGGAATTTTATTACAAACCCATCCTACCAGAATAAAACAATTTTAAATTTTTCTTAACCTAAAACACAGGTTAACATTTGGTTGCACTTTAGAAAGCAACTTAACTGAAACTAATCTATTTACCCCTCTTAGAATAGTTTCACAAAAGTTAATAGCATTTCTAATTATGCAAGACAGATGACTTCTGATATTTGGGAATATTAAAGTTAATAGAACAGGAACTATATAAAATCAGGAGGTTTTCATTGAAATTGGAACAATAGTCCATGTTTTTGAAACAATACTCCAATTCATAGAGCGAGTCTCTTACTAATTTTGAGCACATCATCAACCCAAACTGCACTTTCAATAATCA
>JAGQVA010001070.1 GCA_020438265.1 Bacteroidota bacterium | reverse complement strand
TGAATTGACAAAGAAACTGCCATCTGAATTGAACGGAAAATTACCAACAGCAAAAGAGTTTAGGGATAAACTTGATAAAATATGATTTGCTTCTATGCTGAAAATAGAAGGGATATTACCGAGAACAGCTAGACTTTTTTACAGTCTAAGGTGAGTTACAAACGGATCACGCCAAATATCCCCGCCAAGCCTCTTCTTCCAATAATCCAACCGTCTCAACCAACCCCAAACTCATCAATAAAAGTCCCGTCAGATGGTAATTCCCCTGCTCCGATCCGCCGATTAAAGGCTTGTTGCCCATCCATTCAAATTTTGCCTCTGGAGCCCAGGAGACATATTGCTCAAAGCTAATAGGGGTAGATTCCAGTCGAATTTCCGGCTGAAAGGGTAAGCTTCCCCAAGCTGGCCCCTCTGAGACAGGTTTTCTTTTTTCTGTTTTGGTAGAAAGTGACTCACCTAACGCTTCCACGGCTTCATACAAATCAAGCTTCCACCAATTATCATCTTCAGGCCAAAGTCGGTCGGGATAAAGGAAAAGATCAGGTAGAGTCAAAGGAGATATCGATTCTCCAGAAGAATACGTGTTTTCATATCTACCATCTTTCAAACGAAACAATTCAATTGTTCTATCCTGATGATCAATAAACCAGACTTCAGGGACATTTCCCCGCTCATATTTTTTGAGCCTTATTTCATGCTCAAAATTTCGCATGTCTGGATGGATAACCTCAATAATCAAATCAGGAGGGCCATTAAAATAATAGGAATTCTGCCGGGAATCGTTCTTCTTATAGACATAAATGTCAGGTGTAAACCCATCTTCGCCTAATTTTACCACCATATCCTTACCAAATACTTCCCATCGTCTTTGTGCGAATAAAGCCATCCGCAATTGACCGGCTAGATGGTTTACAGGAAAGGTTGGAGCTACTTGTGGATATTTTTGGATTTTTCCTTCGTTATATCTTTTCCGTCCAAATGCCTCAATACAGGCATCTTGCAAAAGATTTTTGTCAATCAAAGGCATAATATAATCAATGCCATAACCCCGGAGAATATGTTCGAGAACAAGACGATTATAAATGAGATCGCCATTAATGAATAAGACTCCATTGATTAGTTCTATTTTATATTTAGGCAGAGAATCGTAGAAAGTGGTATGGGAAAGAGACATTGAAGTTGGCATCTTTTATCTGTGAACTTAACATTTATCCTGAATATAACTTTATAAACGAACAATCTCATGTTTTTTTACAAATTCCTGATCTATGTTAGCCCCAACCCCCAACCTGTCGACACCTTGATTTTTCCGTCCTGAGAAATCCCGGACCATCATTCTTCAATTTAATTAAAATTGGTATAATTCAACAATTGGGAATAAGCTATTCAGGACCAAGACTTCTCAAAATCACTTTCCTCATTCCAATTATCAATGAAAGCGAAAATAAATTGACTAACTTAATCCCGTTAGCCTTTATCAATACCTAATTCTTTCCAATGAAATCTAACCGACGTACATTCCTTTCCTCACTGGCCATGGCAGGAGCTGCAACCACGCTTGGGACATTGACTTCCTGTAAAGAGGAAAATAAAACCCCAAAAAGCCCCAATTTTACCGGTTATGAACCATTAGATCAGGTGCTGAAAAAACCGGTACTGAAACGCGAACTTTTCCCTGATCCGATCATCATTGAAACCCTGGAATTACTGCGCGACAGGAATAATACCATTTGCCGGGTACGTTCCAAAGACGGAGCGGTAGGTCTGGCTATTGGTCATCCTTTTATCGCTATGTCCAGTTATCCTATGTTTAACCTCAATTTAAAACAACATTTTATCGGCAAGGATGCCCGGGACCTGGACATATTGATTTTTAATGCAGCGGAGAGGAATGTGAAACGGCAGGGGATTCCGTTAAACGTACAAATTGCTGTCATTGAATTTGCCATTCTGGATATGTTGGGAGTAATAGCCGACAAACCAGCCGGTCAGTTGATTGGTGAGGTGCAGAATCCTGAGGTGCCGATTTATTTGGGCCATTATTTATGGGAATTGAGGAATCTGGAACCAGAGGAATCGCTGGCATTGATGTACGAGGATTTTGTGAAAACCAAAGCAAAAGCGGTTAAGATT
>JAGQVA010001069.1 GCA_020438265.1 Bacteroidota bacterium | reverse complement strand
AGATGTATATGGGTTGGCCTGTGGATTCGGTCTATCATCTTCAGTCAAATATCACGATGGCTCCCAACCTCAAAGGGAAATTGCTACTTACGCATGGTGGTCTGGATGAAAATGTCAATCCTTCAGCTACTTTTAAACTGGCAGAAGCCCTGATCAAAGCAGGGAAGGATTTTGATTTGTTGATTTTACCCAGTCAGCGGCATGGGTATCGGGGTGAATTTCGGGATTATTTTATCAGGAAACGTTGGGAATATTTTATAGAAAATTTATAAAATCAATACCACCAAAGCCCGATTCCAACCATATCATTCATCCATAAATACACACCAAAATAAACGGCTCCAATTGCTACAAGCAACAGGTAAATCGCCAATCCTTTGGATTGAATTTTTCCATAATTGCGAATCATCATTCCTAACCCGACAAAGGCAGCAATAAGTCCCAAAATCGGAAAAATAAAAAACGAAATCGTCCAGGCATTTGCGGTGCCCATCTCCCATAAATTGGAAGCCGAACCCGTCAGACTGACAAAACCCATAATAAAACTCAATCCTGCAATGAACTCAGGAACAATCACTTGCATGGCCTCTTTGGTAAATTGTTTCCTTAAACCAAGGATGATAAAAATCAGGCCGACCAGCGCAAAACTCATGGTTAAAATTAAAGCGATTATCATCAACCCCAACTTGGTCATACTCCATCCAAAACTTACCTGCTCGTTATAACTTCCCTGCTGGGAGTGAGCAGGATTTCCGTCATCCAGGAAAAAAACGTGAGTGGGTTCTCTGTCGTTTTTTCCACGAAACCTCAGCCCTCCCATGTGAATCATTGGCACAGGATCCTGCATAAAGGTTTTGATGTAAACGGTATCATTTTCAAACTGAATGGTAAATCCGTTAAACGGTCTGTTAAACTCAGAAAAAATCTGATTTCTTGGGCTGGAATTGAGATAATAACCCAGGTATGGCTCTATTTCTTCTTTGGTTACAGGCTGAGATCCGACAGGCTCAGGCTCATAATCCTGTGTCAGAAAATCCACAATTAAGTCAGAAATTTTTCCAGTGCTTCCATTGATATTATTAGACATGGCAAATCCAATTCCCAAATCCCGATTGTAGGCATAGGTAGAAGAAAAACCATCAATTCCTCCATTATGTCCATGAAAAACTACTTCTTTATCATTCCTGGAACAGTAATTAGCCAACCCATAACCATAAGTGATTCCATGCTGAACCGCCAAAGTAGTAGAAGGAGTTTCCATCAAATCCAGTTGTTCGGGGGTAAAAACCTGCACAGAATCCACGCTTCCATTATTGACAAAAAACTGCAACCACTTCGCCATATCATACCCGCAGGAATTGAGCGTACCAGCCATTCCTGCATTAATAGGGTAAAACGGGACGGGTTCTTGTTTCCCATCCTTTAACGCATATCCCATCGCATATTTTGACTCATCATCCTTAAAAGAAAGAAAATTGGAATATTTTATTCCCAAAGGTTCTAAAACCGTCTGCTTTACATAATCGTGATAAGACATTCCACTGAATTTCTCAATCAGATAAGTCAAAATCACAAAACCAGGATTTGAGTAGGAATGCCGGGTTCCGGGTTTCCACCGTGAATAAAGCGCATTTTGGTGCATTTTGACCATTTCCATAGGCGGGAGTTCTGTTTCACCCCGATTATACATAGCCGCAAAATGCATATCATCAAATCCTGCTGTATGCTGAAGGAGGTGAACGACTCTGACCGGATGCGTTTCCTCCCACTGATTCTCAAAAGAAACCTCCGGAGCGATATTGGCTAAAGGATCCTGGAGGGACAATTTCCCTTCTTCCACCAGTCTTAGAATACATAGGCTGGCAAAACTTTTGGTAATCGAACCCATACGGAAAAGCTGAAAAGCATCTACAGGGCGATCTTCTTCTATATTACTCATGCCAAGACCGTCTATATAATACACTGTATCTTTCGTAATAATAGTCAGCAGCAACCCCGGGATTTTGGGTTTTTCCATTAATTTCTCAATGGAATCTGTTAGTTGTTCTATCGTTTTGATTGGGAAATCTTCTGAATTTTCGGTTTGGGAAAGTAAAATAGCTGGAAAACAGAAGAAAAAGATGATGAGAGAGTT
>JAGQVA010000105.1 GCA_020438265.1 Bacteroidota bacterium | reverse complement strand
GTATTTGAATCCGAACATAAGGTTGGTTGATAGGTGTTGGCATATGGCCTTTAACCTTTAGCTATTGGTCTTTGGATTGATTGCCAACAGCCAAAGGCCAATAGCTAATAGCTAATAGGTTGATTTTTAGTTTTGTGTATTTTCTACTCAAATACATACGGAGCGTTTTTAATATGGATTCATATTTTAGGTATTTTTTACACAAAAAAATATTTGGTTGATTTTGGAACTTTAACTTAACAGCAAATAGGAGCACAAATCGATTTGGTTTTGGACCGGAATGATCATGTCATCAATTTGTTTGAGATCAAATTTTATAATGAAGTCTTCTATTTGGACAAAGCTTATGCCCATAAGCTAAGAGAAAAAATGTCTGTTTTTAAAGCTCATACTCAGACAAGAAAACAACTTTTTTGGACGCTGATCACGACTTTTGGAGTTGGGCAAAATCAATACAGTCTGGATCTGGTTGATTCTGCCCTGGATATGGAGATATTGTTTGGGTAAGAATGACTTTTTTATATCTGGCTTCAATAGGAAGATTTTCTTAATTATTGTATTTTTACATAAATCAGAGTTTACAATATGCCAGCAAAAGATTATTTTCATGAAGAAGTGCGTGAGGCTTTACAAAGAGATGGATGGAAAATAACCCATGATCCCTATAAGGTTGAGTATGAAGATATAAGACTTGCTATAGATCTTGGTGCAGAGAAGCTTATTGCAGCTGAAAAAGGGAAGAAAAAGATTGCTGTGGAAATAAAAAGCTTTCTTTCAAAGTCTTTTATTTACGAATTTCATGAGGCTTTGGGGCAATTTTTGAATTATAGATGGATTTTGCGGCGAACAGATACAGATAGGGAGCTTTTCTTAGCCGTATCTCAAGATGTGTATGAGGAGTTTTTTCCGCATGCTTTAGTACAAGGCATGATAGAAGAGGAAAATATTCAATTGCTTATTTTTAAACCAAACGAAAAAGAAATTACAAAATGGATAAAGCAGCAAAATATAAAGGATACATAAAAAAAATTCTAAGAGATTATGCGCCTTATCAACAAAAGCATGATGAGTTTGAGACTCAGATCATTATGGATGATGAAAGCGGGCATTATTACTTAATGAGGATTGGTTGGGCAGGATATCGGCGAATTCACGCTTGCCTTATTCATATCGATCTAAAAGGGGAGAAAATTTGGATACAAAGAGATGGGACTGAATATGGAGTTGCCACAGAATTGATGGACCTTGGTGTACCGAAGGAAGATATCGTTTTGGCCTTCCATGCACCTTACAAGCGGCCTTTTACTGGTTTTGCCACTGCCTGATTGAAATAAGAGAATGATCACTAATAGGCTATCTCACGACCGGTGAGGAAACAACATCTCAAAAACCCCCCGATTCTTTTTCTCAAAATATTGCTCGCGGTTAAATCTGTATAATCTGGCTGGTCTTCCGGAGCCAGGTTGTTTGCGGCTTTCAGGAAGCTCTTCGATGATTCCCAGGCTTTTGAGTTTTTTCTTGAAATTGGCCCTGTCGATAATTAGTTTTTTATTATCACCAATGATTGCTTCATAAAGTTTCAGCAAATCAGCAAAAGCAAATTTTTCATCCAGCAAGTTAAACCCAATCGGTTCATAAGTCATTTTATTCCTTACCCGATCTAATCCCATTTCCAGAATATGTCGATGGTCAAAGGCAAGTTCCGGTAATTTGTTAATATCAAACCATCCGACGTCTTCGGCATCCGTCGTAGCATGAAGCTGATAAATATCAGGTTTAACCAGTGCATAATAACTCACAGAGACGACTCGCCGCCTGGGATCTCTGTCTGGCTTCCCAAAAGAATATAATTGCTCTAAATACTCAATTTTAACTCCGGTTTCTTCTTCCAGTTCCCTCGAAACAGCATCTTCCAGCGATTCATCATCCTTAACAAAACCACCTGGTAATGCCCACATTTTCTCAAAAGGACTGTATCTTCGCTTGATTAATAAAGCTGATAAACCTGAATCCGGAGTGTAGCCCAAAACTAACGCATCTACTGCTAAAAGAATATGTTGCTCTATTGCCATGAGGTAAAGATAATAAATTTGAACAGATCTGATAGTAAATACATTAATAATTTGAGTATATTTGACACAAAATACTAATTTATGAAATTCGTTCACCTTGCCGGTGCCAGTTTGAATCAAACGCCACTGGCCTTTGAGCAAAATACCCGGAATATTATTGCAGCGATTCAGGAGGGGAAAAGAAGGGGAATAAAAATTCTTTCTCTGCCCGAACTTGCTATTTCTGGATATGGTTGTGAGGATGCTTTTTTCAGTGAATATGTTTTGAATGAGTCGTTAAAGGCTTTATCCAAAATCATTGCTGAAACGAAGGACATTTTGATTACCGTCGGACTTCCGATGGAATATGAAAGTTGTCTTTATAATGTGGTAGCGGTAGTCTGTGACTGTAATTTGCTGGGATTTGTCGCCAAGCAGGAACTGGCCGGAGATGGAATTTATTATGAACCTCGCTGGTTTAAACCCTGGCAGGAAGAAAAAATCGTACAGGTCTCCTGGAATGAGGAAAATTATTGGTTTGGTGATTTAATCTTTGAGGTAGATGGAGTAAGAATAGGCCTGGAAATCTGTGAGGATGCATGGAATGGGGATCGTCCGGCACAGCGACATTACGCCCGGAATGTTTCTTTGATTTTAAATCCCAGTGCTTCTAATTTTGCTTTTGGAAAAACGGATGTCAGAAAAGGCCTGGTTACAGAGGCATCTCGTTCCTATTCCTGTACTTATGTCTACAGTAATCTTTTGGGTAATGATGCAGGGAGAATTATTTTTGATGGCGAAATCCTCATTGCTCAAAGTGGAAATTTATTGGCGCGTAGTTCTCGTTTTTCCTTTGAAGATTTTCAAATTACCAGTTGTGTGGTGGATGTGGAGAAGGTGCATATCTCGCGGAAAAAATCCTTTAATTATCAGCCTGAGATTCCCGATAATTTGATCATATCTGATGGTAACCTGGCCTTTGAAGAGGATGAAATCCCAACGAGTTCCCTTGCACCTGTCGAGTCCAAAAATGAAGAATTTTATCTGGCAGAAACCCTGGCTTTATTCGATTACATGAGAAAAAGCTATAGCCGGGGATTTGTGCTTTCCCTTTCCGGTGGGGCTGATTCGTCGTCTTGCGCCGTTTTGGTTGCCAAAACGTTTGAGCGGGCTGAACAAGAACTGGGACGAAAGCGATTATTAGAGAAAATCAGTTATGCAGGAATAGATGAGCAAAAGCCACTCACTGCGCAACTTCTTACCTGTGTGTATCAGGGAACCCGAAACAGTGGCCCTGAAACCCTGGAAAGCGCACGAGAACTGGCAGAAGGACTGGGTGGGACTTTTGTACACTGGAATGTGGAACCTGTACACCAGGAATATATCAAACTGGCTGAATCAGCCATTGGACGCAACCTCACCTGGGAGCAGGATGATCTGACACTGCAAAATATTCAGGCCCGTCTTCGCTCTCCGGGAATCTGGATGCTGGCAAATATCAACCGGGCTTTATTAATTACTACCAGCAACCGTAGTGAAGCTGCTGTGGGATATGCAACCATGGACGGAGATACTTCAGGAGGAATTGCCCCTTTAGGGGGAATGGATAAAGACAGCCTGCTGGAATGGCTCCATTGGGCTGAAGAGGCATTGGAAGTACCAGCCCTTCATTATGTCAATAATCTTAAACCAACCGCAGAACTTCGTCCTTCCACCTACGACCAGACTGATGAAGCCGACCTGATGCCTTATCCTATCCTTGATGACATTGAAAAATGTGCGATCAGGGACTATAAATCTCCTGTAGAAGTTTTCCAAACATTGCGGGGAACTTATCCGGATAAAGTGCTGAAAGGATATATCCGTAAGTTTTTCAATTTGTGGTCCCGAAACCAATGGAAAAGGGAGCGATATGCACCTTCTTTTCATCTCGATGATGAAAATCTGGACCCCAAAACCTGGTGTCGTTTTCCCATTCTGAACGGAGGATTTTATCAGGCATTGAATGAGATGGATGAATTCGGAAAATAGATTTTTGGAAAAATAGCGAAAATTCGCTCATGGCGTAACAAACAAAATAGAATTTTATAGGTTATTGGTGTGTAATTCAACCTTTTGGATTTTTAATTTCATGGTTGATTGAGTAGTTTTGAGGTTCTTAACCAAATTGCTTATTCCGTTCTAATCTAAATACAAATGCCAAATACAAAAGAGTTTGACAATACAGTAAACATAGGTATCGAGTCTTCTCCTCTCGATTTACCAGTAATTACCGGGACTTATGACGAAAAAGGAATTGATATTTCCAAGCTTCTGGCAAAGACCGGTCATGTAACCCTGGATATAGGATTTAAAAATACAGGTTCTACTACCAGTACGATTACCTATATTGATGGAGATAAAGGCGTGCTGGAGCACCGTGGATACCGCATTGAGGATCTCGCCAGTGAAGCTTCTTTCCTGGAAGTTTGTTTTCTGCTTTTAAAAGAGCATCTTCCAAAGCGCGCCGAACTGGATGAATTTGTTGGGTCTGTGCAGGATTATATTACTCCTCCTGCAGGTATTAAAGCGATTTTGGATGCCATGCCGGATGATACCCACCCGATGGGAATGCTGTCTGCTATTTTTGCTTCTCTTTCAGGTTTTTACCCTGAATCCCTGGATTCATGGACTTCTGAAGAGGTAAGATGGCGTACCATTTACCGTCTTTTGGGACACATGCCAGGTATCTGTGCTTATATCCACAGACGTAAGGCAAATCTGGAATACATTGACCCGAATCCATCTTTAGGATATGTAGAAAATTTCCTCTATATGATGTCTGGCAAAGTGGATCCGGTTGTAGCTGATGCACTGGATACTTTGTTGATTCTTCATGCAGATCACGAACAAAACTGTTCTGCTTCGACCGTTCGTTTTGTGGGGTCTTCCCAGGTAAATTTATTTGCGTCCATTTCAGCAGGTAACAGTGCGCTTTGGGGACCTCTTCACGGAGGAGCCAATCAGGCGGTACTCGAAATGCTTGAAGCCATCAAAAATGATGGAGGAGATACAGATAAATATCTGGATAAAGCCAAAGACAAAAACGATCCTTTCCGTTTGATGGGATTTGGACACAGGGTATATAAAAACCATGATCCAAGAGCCAAGGTTATCAAACGTTATGCTGATGTGGTTCTTGATAAACTGGAAGTAGAAGATCCTGTTTTGTCTATCGCCAAGGGATTGGAAAGAGCTGCATTGAATGATCCTTATTTTTCTGACCGCAAATTATTCCCCAACGTAGACTTTTATTCCGGAATTATTTACCGCGCTTTGGGAATTCCAGTTGATATGTTTACAGTGATGTTTGCCCTGGGAAGATTACCGGGTTGGATTGCTCAATGGAAAGAAATGCGTGAAGGAAATGAGCCAATCGGGCGTCCCAGACAGATTTATACTGGTCATGATACACGTCCTTATATTCCAATTGGGGACAGATAGAGATAAATTCCATAAGAATTGATTATCTTTGCAGGGCCTGCTTTTTGAGCAGGCCCTAAATGTTTTTAAACTAAACGTGATCTTGTTTTCTTTGAATAAAAGATTTTTCGTAACTTCATCTTACATTTAAAGGGAAAGCCTATGATGCCCAATTCAATTTTTGATTTTGAAAAACCGATTGTAGAACTGGAAAACAAGCTGGACGAGATGCGACAGATTGCAGGAGATAATGGCGTTGAAGTTGATTCCGCCACTGAAGAGCTAGAGCAAAAAATCCAGGACTTGAAAGTGAATATTTATAAAAATCTGAGCAGATGGCAAAGAGTTCAGATTTCCCGACATCCCGAACGACCGTACGCGCTTGATTATATAAAGCATATTTCTGATGAGTTTATCGAACTTTTTGGTGATCGCAATTATAAAGATGATAAAGCGATGATCGGAGGTTTGGGTAGAATTAATGGGGAAGCTGTCATGTTTATCGGACAACAAAAAGGCCGTACGACAAAACAGCGCCAGTACCGAAACTTTGGTATGCCCAACCCTGAAGGATATCGAAAAGCGTTGCGACTGATGAAAATGGCTGAGAAGTTTGGATTACCTGTCATTGCTTTGATTGATACCCCAGGTGCGTATCCCGGCCTTGAAGCTGAAGAACGAGGACAGGGAGAAGCAATTGCCCGAAACCTGATGGAAATGGCGGTTATGAAAGTTCCGATTATTTGTATCGTTATTGGTGAAGGAGCCTCTGGAGGAGCGCTCGGTATCGGAATCGGGGACCGCGTTTATATGATGGAAAACACCTGGTATTCAGTTATTTCTCCAGAATCCTGCTCCAGTATTTTGTGGAGAAGCTGGGAGAATAAAGAGCAGGCTGCCGAAGCCTTAAGACTTTCCGCATCTGATAACCTGGATTTAAAAATTATTGATGGAATTATTGAGGAACCCCTGGGTGGGGCCCACAAAGATCCAGAGGCTGCTTATGAAAATGTGAAAAAGCAAATTATCTCGGATTTGCACCATTTGTCTCAGAGAAGTGCCCATGAGCTTATCAGCGACCGTATTGATAAGTTCTCGCAAATGGGAGTATATAACGACGTCAGTTTATCCAATAACCCCAATGCAGAAGTGAAAAAATTTACTTCTGGCCGGGATGAAATCGTCTCAACCGCTTTTTCTGAGCGATCTTCTTCTTAATCATCTGTTTTATAAAAACATAATCCAAGGCCCCCGATTCGGGGGCATTTTTCTTATGATTATTCACCTGCAACCCAATCTTTCTGAAGAAGAAAGACAGAAAATTATTGAAAAAATTACCCGGTTTGGTTACAAACCCAATCTGGTAACTACCCAATTTGCAGAATACCTGGTTGCTATTGGAAAAAACGAATTTGACCTCCGGCAAATTGGTGGAATGAAAGGGGTAAAGGATATTCACCGGGTCACAGATTCCTATAAACTGGTATCCCGAAAATGGAAGGTGAATTCAACCTGTATTGATCTGGGGGATGGAATTATGATTGAGGAGGGAAAATGTGCCATCATGGCTGGCCCTTGCTCGATTGAATCAGAGTCTCAGATCCGAAAAACCCTTGACCATTTGAAAGCAGAAGGCATTCAAATTATGCGTGGAGGGGTTTACAAACCGCGTTCTTCACCCTATTCTTTCCGGGGGTTGGGAATTGATGGATTAAAATTGTGGGCTAAACTGGCCAGAGAATACGGGATAAAAATTATCACTGAAGTCATGCAATCTTCCCAGATTGAGGATATGTTTGATTATGTGGATATTTTTCAGGTAGGTGCCCGCAATACCCAAAACTTCAATTTGCTGGACGCTTTGGGAGAAGTAGATAAACCTGTTTTACTGAAACGGGGAATTTCAGGAACGATTGACGAGTTGCTCCAATCGGCAGAGTACATTTTTTCCGGGGGAAATGAGCGCATTATGCTTTGTGAAAGAGGAATTCGCAGTTATGAAAATGCCTATCGCAATACCATGGATGTGAATGCCATTGCCATTTTAAAGGAAAAATCACACCTTCCGGTTATTGCCGATCCTTCACATGGAATTGGGCTGAGAAATTATGTAGAATCTATTGCCCTGGCTTCTTTGTTGGCAGGTGCTGATGGGTTGATTTATGAAACACATCCCCAGCCGGAAAAAGCTTTTTCAGATGCTCAGCAGACCTTGAGTTTTGGTCAGTCTTCAGAACTGACGCGCAAAGTAAGAGCCATTACCCAACTGGCTCATAATGACTTTATGTTAAGCTAGACAATGGATTACGAGAAACAAAAGAATCAAATTCAAAAGGTATTCATCAAACTGGAATCAGAAGGAAAACAGGTCCTTTATCTTTTTTTTTCTGAGATGGGTACGATAAACAGAATGGGAGATGGCTCAAATGAAGGCATCTCCCGATTTTTTATGGGGCAAACAGAAGACCCTGTTTTTCAGGATTTTATGGAAGAATTTCCAGCAGAATTATTATCGCTGGCTGGCCGTTATACTTTTCCCAATCCTCAGGGAGAAATTTGTTTCCTGGAAATCACTTTGGAAGGAGAAGAAATCAACACGGGATTTGCCTTTACCTATGGCGCAGATTCCGAAGGTCCTCCCGAGGAAATTTTTGAACTGGTCAACCTCGCTCTTGACCTCTCAGATCCCTGGTATGAAGATCAGTTAAACCAAAAAAAGAGAAATTAGTTAACAACATACCCGATTTACGAATCTATTTAATCAATACTACTCATTTATGGAAACCCCCAAAGATATTGCCATTCTGGGTTCTACCGGATCTATTGGTACCCAGGCACTGGATGTAATCAGCCGCTCTCCGGATCGGTTTTATGCATCGCTTCTGACGGCTAATCATAATGCTGAATTGCTGATCGAACAGGCCCGCAAATTTCGTCCTAAAGAGGTTGTGATTGTTAATCAGGCGAAATATTCGATAGTCAAAGAAGCCCTTGCCGATCTCCCTGTCCAGGTGCATGCCGGTGCTGAAGCCATGGAAGAGGCTGTTACCAGAGACAATATCGATATGGTGTTAACTGCTTTGGTGGGATTTTCAGGACTAAAACCAACGATTCAAGCCATTTCTCATAGAAAAGATATTGCTCTGGCTAATAAAGAAACCCTGGTTGTTGCCGGGGAAATTATTACTCAAATGGCCAGAGAAAAAGAGGTAGATATTATTCCGGTAGATAGTGAACATTCCGCCTTATTTCAATGTCTGGTAGGGGAGGAGATTAATCCAATCGAAAAAATTTATCTGACAGCTTCGGGAGGGCCTTTCCGTGGTTATTCACTGGACCAGCTCCAAAAAGTTACTCCTGCACAGGCGCTTAAGCACCCCAACTGGGAAATGGGAGCAAAAATTACCATCGATTCCGCTTCTATGATGAATAAAGGTCTTGAGGTGATTGAAGCAAAATGGCTGTTTGATCTTCCGGCGGAAAAAATTGATGTGATTGTTCATCCTCAAAGTATTATCCATTCTATCGTTCAGTTTGAAGATGGAAGTATGAAAGCCCAAATGGGGCTGCCAGATATGCGTTTGCCTATTCAATACGCCATTGCGTATCCACAGCGCCTGGAAAATACTTTTCCCCGCTTCCCTTTTGGACAATACCCTCAATTGACCTTTGAAAGTGTCGATATTCAGGTTTTTAAAAATCTGGGCCTTGCTTTTGAAGCTTTAAAACGGGGAGGAAATGTCCCTTGTATCATCAATGCGGCGAATGAGGTAACAAATAAACTTTTTCGTGAAAATAAGATAAGTTTTACCGAAATTGGCGACCTCAACGAAGGAGCGATGGAAAACATTCCTTTTCTGGCTCACCCTGCACTTGAAGACTTAATACAATCCGATGCAGACGCCCGCCAGTGGGTGTTGGATCAGGTTAAATAATCATTCCCCTTGCCCCGGAGACCAGGTTTTTATGATTCATGGTACTCATTTTATTATTTAATTCTGTTAAAGAAGTTTAATTTTTATGTCAAAACATTCTTACAACTACGGCCTGATTGGAAACTGTGCCTACCTTGCCCTTGTCGATACTGATGCCAATATTGGTTGGCTTTGCTGGCCCAGATTTGACAGCAGCTTTTTATTTGGAAATCTGTTGGATAAGGAAAAAGGAGGTGAATTTTCGGTCAAACCAGCTTCCGGGGCTTATAAATCTGAGCAATATTATCTCGACAATACAAATATATTAGTAACAGAATTTACCTGTAATGACGGGATCTTTAAAGTGATTGACTTTGCCCCCCGGTTTTATCAATTCGAAAGATATTATAAACCTCTGCTATTGGCCAGGAAAATAGTTCCAGTTGCCGGAACACCCCGAATCAAAGTCGTTTGCCGCCCAAGAGGAGAATATGGAGAAGTAGAGCCGGAAGTGCTTTTGGGAAGCAGCCATCTCAGATATATGGGACTGGAAAGACAGGTGCGACTTACTACCAATATTCCCTTGAATTATGTAGCTGAAGAAAAAGCCTTTGTCCTAAATGAAAATAAGCACCTGGCGCTTACCTGGGGTATTCCGCTTGAAGCAGAACTGGAATCTACCATTGACACTTTTTATAATAAAACGAAAGCATATTGGTATAGCTGGGTAAAACGTACTTCTATCGGTCATTTTCATCAGGCTACTGTTTTACGGTCAGCCCTGGCGCTGAAACTTCACCAGTATCAGGATACAGGAGCAATCATAGCTGCGACAACCACCAGTTTGCCGGAATCTCCCGGAAGTACCCGAAACTGGGATTATCGCTATTGCTGGATCAGGGATACGCACTATACGTTGAAGGCACTGACCAACCTGGGTCATTTTACCGAATTGGAGCAGTACGCGCATTATGTGGAAAATATCGCGCTTTCTATTGATGATTCGGATCGATTTCAGCCGCTATATTCGATAACCGGAGACGCAAAGCTGGTGGAGAAAATTCTACCTTTGGCAGGTTATAAAGGTAATACCCCGGTGAGGGTAGGAAATCAGGCTTATGAGCATATTCAGAATGATGTCTATGGCCAGGTATTGGTTTCTCTGTTTCCGTTATTTACAGATGAAAGGCTTTCCCAGGAGAATAAACAACACCTTCTCCCTTTGATTATGAGAATTCTCCGCCAGATTGAAGCGACGATGTATGAGCCTGATGCAGGACTTTGGGAGTTTCGGAATAAAGCACAGCTTCACTCCTATACTTTTCTGTTTCACTGGGCTGGAAGTAATGCGGCATTGAAAATAGCCCGTCAGTATAAAGATTATGATATGATGTCTC
>JAGQVA010001068.1 GCA_020438265.1 Bacteroidota bacterium | reverse complement strand
GCTCGTCCTATACCAGATGCTGCTCCGGTAATAACAATAGATTTGTTTTCAAATTTTTTGGTCATGAGAAATTATTGTATTAGTGATTAGAAATTGGGGGTTGGTCTTTGGCTGGTGGCATATCTCTTCAGCGTCTTTTCTCTGCCGAATGGCGAAAAATCCCGTTAGGGATTTAATATTGGTAGCTATGAATGGCTTCCTATATCTTTGCGCGCCTTGAGGCGCGCTGATTGAAAGGGGAGGAAACCTATGTTTCTACCAATATTTAATCCCTAATGGGATTAAGCTTTCTAACTATCAATTTAACACTAGACACATACTCCAGTCAATAGTTTTTACCCCACCCCACCATTCACACTCAATGTATGGCCATTGACATAAGAAGCTTCATCAGAGGCCAGGTACAAATATGCATAAGCGATATCTTCCGGTTTGCCTGCTCGTTGAGTAGGAATTCCAGCAATCATCTTTTCGCGGATTTCGTCAGGAATGGCCATGGTCATCTCTGTATGAATATATCCCGGAGCGACTGCATTCACTGTGATTCCGTATTTTCCAAGCTCTTTGGCGAGAGTTTTTGTCATGGCGATCACTCCGGCTTTGGTGGCGGCATAATTGGCCTGACCAAAGGCTCCATGAATTCCCACAATAGATGAGGTATTAATAATTCGCCCAAATCCCTGTGCTTTCATTAAAGGAGCAATCGCCTTTGTGCAATTAAAAACACCGTTTAAATTCACATCCATGACCTGATCCCATTGGGCATAGGACATTTTGAGGAAGGATGAATCGCGGGTAATACCTGCATTGTTTACAAGGATATCAATTCGCCCAAATTGATCCACAACGTGTTGCACCTCCGCTTCTACCTGAGATCGGTCGGTCGTATTCACCTTACGAAAAATCACTTCATATCCCTGTTCGCGAAAGCTGGCAGCGGTATTTTCTCCTTCATCCAGAACATCCCAGATCACAACCCGGGCACCTTCTTTGGTAAAAACCTTAACAGCGCCCTTTCCAATTCCTCTGGCGGCACCGGTAATAATGGCTACTTTATCTTTTAATCGCATAGTAGTAGTTAATCAAACTTTCGATAGTCAATAAAGTTAATCAGAGTGAATATACCTGCAAAGTTTTTCTATAAATTTGAGCCTTAAATAATTGGTTTATGGTAAAAAAGTATTTCCTGGTCCTGGTTTCGTTTTCAGTTGTCCTGGCAGCCTGTAAATCCTATTTGAATGTTGCCCTTCCTGATATGCAGGAAAAACCCAAGCCAGTTGAAATTCCCCCTTCAGCCCAGATTCCTTCCGGCGATCCTGAAAAAGGGTATGACTATATGGTTTATGGAGATTTTATTGGCAGTGGAATCCCTTTTGAGTTGTATAAAACCCTGCGAAAAGGTTTTGAGGATACGGTTTTAAACCGGGAAGGAGCTGGAAAATATGTTCCTTATGAAGAAAATGCCTTTCAGGCAGACAATGGTATTACTGTGGTTAGTGGCAACTGTTTTGCCTGTCATGCCAGCACGCTGAATGGAGAGATGGTTCTGGGATTGGGGCGGATCAACTCTGATTTCACACGAAACTATTCCATTTTAGTAAAATTACTCCGAACAAAAGTCAGAACTACTTACAAAAAAAATACGCCCGAATGGCAGGCGTTTGAAAATCTGACCCTCTACCAACAAGCCCTGGCTCCTCGCATCCGAACAGAAATTCCGGGAGTAAATACTGCTTTTCGGCTTGAGGAAGCATGCGCCATGCAGAGAAATCCTGTAGATCTTACTTATCAGGAAGAGCCTTTGCACGAGATGAACAAATTCAATATAGGCTCTGATATTCCTCCTCTGTGGAATATGAAGAAAAAAAACGCGCTGTATTATAACGCAATGGGACGGGGAGATTTTACCAAATTACTCATGCAGGCTTCTGTATTGGGAATTGAGGATAGTAGCGCTGCCAGAAAAGCTCATAACCAGTTTGATGACGTAAAAGCCTGGATCGAGTCTTTAGAGCCCCCTGCTTATCCAAAGGAAATCAACCAGCGTCTGGCCAAAAGAGGAAAAACTGTTTATACATTAACCTGTAAAAAATGTCATGGCACTTACGGAGAAGAAGAAATCTATCCCAACCTT
>JAGQVA010001067.1 GCA_020438265.1 Bacteroidota bacterium | reverse complement strand
ATTGGCGACGAAAAACGGATGGATGTAGGGGTCGTTTCGGATACCGTCAATACAGCTGCCAGAATGGAAGGATTAACCAAATTTTACGGATCATCTACCATTGTGAGTGGAGCAACTTTTGATGGTATGGCAGATACTGATGGGTTACATTACCGGTTTTTGGGGCAGGTCCTTGTAAAAGGGAAAAAAGAACCAATTAAGATTTATGATTTTTTTGATGGCGATCTGGAAGAAGTAGCCCTGAAGAAAGAGAATTCTCTCCTGCTTTTTCAGGAAGGACTTTCCGCCTATTTTGCTCAGGATTTCAAAGGTGCGGTAAATGCGTTTAGTGACGTGCTTCATATATTCTCGGGGGATCAGGCGATTTTGTTTTACCTCGAAAAAGCGAAAATGTATTTGAAGGCCGGAGTAGGAGAAAACTGGACCGGGGTTGAAATTATTGGGAGTAAGTGATTGCAATCCAAACATTTAATTTTCCAGATAAATCAAACTATCCCCAACGGAAATAATCAGTTGCTCCTGCGTAATGGAAACCACTTTAATCCCCATCAGACTATCCCCGGACCTGATCTGAGAGGTGTGTCCATTTACTGAAACAAGCCCGGTAATGCTTGATGAGGCAGTTCGTTGTACCATACCAAAGTAGCGGATAGTGGGAAGAGGGAAATCTTTTCGTGTTACCTTTTTTACTAATTTGGGTATATAATTTCCTGTGCTAACTGGTTGATTTTCAGGCTCATTATTTTGTGTAAACATGGAGATTAAAAAGGGATTCGGATAATCTGGCAAAAGACTAAATGTATCTTTGTCTAAAGAGGATGAAAGGACCAGATCTGGTAAAACCAAAACGGAAACATTAGCTGGTTTTTCTCTATTAAAGGCAAATTGTCCAATAACCAGAATCCAAATCATGATGACCAGAGGAATGAGAATCTTATGGGAAGTTAATTTTTTCATTTTGATTCGTGATGAGACGTTTGAAGGTAATTATCGCAACGAGGACTTGCTTACGTTGCCGGTTTCTGCGGATCGTTTGAGTTGCCAAATGCGCGTAACTGATATTTCCCATCCGATCTTTTTGCTCCAGTTGATAAATAATTGAAAGAATGGAAGCCAAACTTCCCTGAACCTGAAATTGTATTTCTGAAATTTGATATTCTCCCTCTGTGATTTTCCCTTCCTGAGGCAAAAGTATCATCCTGGCATTTGCTTTTTGAATTATTCCCTCCAGATAATGCATAAAATCGAGGTGGGACTGAATCGGTTTTTTGTTATTGTTTATCCCCTCAGTAGCTTTGGCCAATTGTTCCATTTTGACTCTCTGTTCCCCTAGCGTCGCATCTTTTTGAGCTAATAATAAAAATTGGCTTTTTAAGGCTGACTCAAGCGGTATCTGCCTGATTGCTTGTAAAAAAAACTGACCGCTGTAAATCAATCCCAGAACAATCATTGCGGTTGCAATGAGCAGGATTCTGTTATGGGTAAGGAATGTTTTCATGGCTTTAGGTCGATGAGTAAAACAAAACGGTGAATTTCTGCCTGGAAATCATACTTTTTTTGAAAGACATTTACCTTTTCGATAAAGGGAAGTTCTTCTATTTTTAAAGAAAAAAGGGTTATTTCTTCCGCTGTTTGACTGATACCTGTGATAAGAATATCAGGGTTTAATTCCACAAGGGAAGGATCTGTTTTTTTCAAATTTTCCGGAGTAGGGTGGAAGGTGAGCTTTTCAAATTGAAGAAATGATGATGCCTGACTTGCTATCTGATCAATATAAAAAGAGGCTCTGGAGTGAACCATGTGCTTCAGTTCAATTCCGGAAAGAAATGCTGACTTTTGTGAAATAAAATCCTGATTATTTTGGATCTGTCGCAGGATTTCCTGGTGCTGAGCAATCTGATTCTTGACATAACGGGTCCGGAAAAAACCAAAAACTGAAGCGTTTCCACCAAAAAAAAGGAAAATAATGATCGCGAATAATCCTGCTTTGATTCCTTGTCCCCATGTGTGCTTTTGCACGATAGATTCATAGTTTTTTCGGATGTCTTCAAAACCTTTAATGTCCCGGGTTTTTCCCAGATAAAAGTGAATCATGGCGCTATATAGCCCTAACCATTGAACAGGAATCCGGATCTC
>JAGQVA010001066.1 GCA_020438265.1 Bacteroidota bacterium | reverse complement strand
GTAACTATCCAGAATCCGGCGAGGGTAGTAGCGAATCTCTTCATTTTGCGCGCATTAGTCTTAATGTAATCAATTAAGGAAAGGAAAATGAAGTATTTATGATGGGGTGTTCTGATTTAGAAAAATTTGTCATACTTCCCCAAAGGGTGTTTCATCGCCAGTGTATTGGCACCAAAACGTTTTATTTGATATTGATTTTGATGTAAATGGCTCAAACAAGAGGCTTTATCATCTTCTGATAAATGAATATGCTCAAATACAATTGCTTTGGGTTGGGTATTTTGAATATCAAAAAGACGAATTACCTCAAAGTCAAATCCCTCTGTATCAATATGTAAAAGGTCAATATGTGAAATATTGTACTCGCGAAGCAAAGTATCTGGACTGATCGTTTTGATTTCTTCTGAGGTAATATATTCTTCAGGCGAAGGGAGGGGAATATTATGTTTCAGGCACTGTTTTTCTACATAACCACTGGAAAAAGCCTGTTCCAGATTTTCCTTCTTAAAGGAAGCCAATCCTGTAGCCCATCGCATATTGCTGAAACCAATTTTATATAGTTTTTGTGTGCCATCTTCCGCAGCTATTGCTGCGTGTATGGGGTAAATTCCTTTATTTTTTTGATAAATTTTGCTCAAATATGTTTGAAAAACATGTTTTTGAGGTTCGAGGAGCACTCCTTTCCAGCCATCCCGCTTAATAAATTTATGAATAGGATCATTAAATATCCCATCGTTTGCGCCGATTTGTATAACATGAAACGAACTGCCTTTAGAAAGAGAATATTCATTGAGAAATTCACTCAGGCTTCCTTTTTTGGGAGAATAGAAATATTTATAAAAACCGATAAAGAGAGGACTGTTATTGGCACTCAGCCTAAAGCGGATATATCTTGAGAACCTTTGGATAATTGGTTTGATCTTTTTTAGCATGGATATTTTATCTTGGAAAGCAGAGCAAAGTTTCTGTAATTTTCCCTAATATGCCACAAAAACTGAATGTATGCTACTCGAACACTTCGCAATTAACGTCCCCGACTCCGTGGCTATGGCCCAATGGTATGTAACTCACTGCAAAATGAGAATTGTTCTGCAAGTGGAAGGCCCTCCACACACCCGCTTTCTGGCAGATCAATCAGGCCGAACCTGTATGGAGATTTATTCGAATCCGGCAGCAGAGGTATTGAATTTTTCCAGCCAGCACCCATTGATGTATCACCACGCTTTTGCCGTTGAGGACATTGATCTGACTCAACAAGAACTGCTGGCAGCGGGAGCAACTTTTGTCGATGATACACGCCTGCCTAATGGTTCACGATTGGTTATGTTGCGAGATCCCTGGGGTATCCCCCTTCAATTGGTTTACCGTCCCCAAAACTGGTATCAGTAAGAAGATCGAATAAACAAAAAAAGGGCATGGATATTAGTCCAATGCCCCTTTATAAACACTCTCAGACACTTTATTCTTTTCGCTTCCCTGAATGGTCGCGATCATTATTATCCTGACTAAGAAATTGTAATAATTGTGGTAATTCCCCGGACTTATTACTCATGACAATATTATTATCCGGAACACCAAATCGGACATTATCCGGATACTCCCGACTCTCTTTGGAAACCTCTGGATGAGACGAAGTCTGGGGGGAAATATTTCTGATAATAGCTTTCATATTGGTTAGTCTTTTGATGTTTGTAAAATGGGATGGGATTTTTTCCCACCCCAAAAAGCTATGTTATTGAAATTCAGTAACCTTTTATTCCTTATCAACATTTACAAGTTAAAGCATTTCTACAACTTCTAAGTGTGTTAGTACTATTTTAAATATGATTTTAACATCTTCAATAGTAATACTATCTATATGATATGTAAAACGATTATAAACTCTAAAAGTTTCAAGAAAAACTTTACAAAATGCCTTTAATTATAACATAAAGTACGGCACGGAAAAGTAAGCTCATCCCACTATATTGAACTCGACCACGACCTATTATTCAATCCTGATCATTCTTTATTAATGTGTGACGTGAATAGGCAGAGTCGAAGGGTAGAAACGTAAGTTTTGGAGGCCAGGTCAAAGACCGTTAGGTCTCCGGCTCCATGGGAGCCTAACGTGGGTAGAAATACGGGGATTTCCCT
>JAGQVA010001065.1 GCA_020438265.1 Bacteroidota bacterium | reverse complement strand
TCCATCGCCAATTCCTGCTTCCAGTTCTGTAATTCTCTGCAGGCGCTCACCACGTACTTTTTGCAATGCTGCCAGTACTTCCTGTACTCTTGCGTCCATTTCTTCAGGATAATTTTCAAACAAGGATTGTATCTTTTCTTCTGTAAAACCATCCAGACTGGGGGAAAGAATCAACTGATTGGCCAGTTGGGTACCAATTTCAGGGCTGGAAGCTCCTTCAAAAACAGGAATCAGACGTGATAACATAAAGGGATCAGCCTGAGGCAAATAGTCTTTGGCTAGACTCAAAAGCTGCGATTCCGATAACTCTGATTGAGTTAGTACAGAAGTAATTTGATTAAGAATGGATACCTCCTTTTCTCCCTGTAACTGCCCAAATAAATAAGAAAACTGGGATTCACTCAGCTTGCCCCGTAGGCTTGAGAGCGCCCCAATTGCCTCTATTCGGAGGTCTGAAGTATGGGTTTCGTTATTGGCGATTTGGGTTAATGGTTCAGAGAGGCTTTCAATTTGTCGTAAACGAACCAACTCTATGGCACTGAAAATAATCGCCGGATCAGAAGAGGTTTTCAATAAATCTCCCAAAAGTCCCACCCAAATCTCAGGCAGCTCTTTCTCCGGGCAATCCTTCATCATATTCAGGAGAAAAAGTGTTGTTTCCCGACTCCCTTTTTTAATCTCTTCAACCATAAAAGCCTGCATCTCCTCATTTCCACAAAAACCTGTAAACAGACTGGATAACACCTCTTTTTGTTCTCCTTTAAAAGCCTCGTTTTTCAGTTCTGTAGCCAAATAACCTTTCATCGATGAAGTCCAGTCAGGATGGTGAGAAGCCACCCATAAAGCAGTTTGTTGTAAGGCAGAATCTTCTGCTCCCAACAAAGGAATCACCTGATCAACCTTAATGGGAGAGCCCTTCATTTGATCCAGGGCAATTAATACGAACTTTTTCACTTTCGGAGAAGGATTCTCTAGTCCTGCAAGTACCTTTTCCGGATTATTCAATGAAATGAGTGCATAAATAATCGCGTGTTCGATAAAACGATCCTCAACAGTCTGAGCCGCGTCAATTAATATCGGAATCGCATGGAGATCTCCTATTTGCCCCAGGGCTGTTGCGGCCTGTCGTATTTCGGCTGCCTCTCCTTGTCTCATCTGCTTTGAAAGATGTGGAATGGCAGGCATATACTTCGCTAAACCCAAAGCCCTGGCAGCGGCAATTCTTATCGGACTATCTTTATCCTTAAAAGCAGGCAATATCGCTTCCAATGAAGCAATAGAGCCTATTCGATACAAAGCAAAAACGGCCTTGATTCTCGCTGCTACAGAGGAGGACTGACTCAAAATCTTTTGTAATGGATCAATCGCCTGGTTCTCAATCAGATATTTCTGCGCCCGGTCCGAAACAAAAGGGCGGGAATCTTCAAGTAAAACGGCTAATTCTTCTGATGAAAGAGACAACCAGTTGATTTGATTGCCATAAGGATCTTTTACCTTAGGTGTCCCATTTTTCCGAATTCGGTAAATGCTTCCTTTCAACTGCGGCTTTGAAACCTGCGAAAGCGGACAACCCAGAATAAACCAGCCTCCGGTTTCCACCACGAGCAAACTCCCGTCAGCGTCTTCCAGGACATCTGTGGGATGAAAATCTTCATTATCAGACCAGAAAAAAGGTTCGTCTTCTGTGCGAAAAGATGCTCCTTCGCGAATCAGATTATGCCGCAACACGGAATGGGTATTAAACTGCGTAGTGAATAAATTTCCATAAAAATCATCCCCAAAAATCGTATTTCGATAAGTGCCGATTCCTGCTGGCGCTACTCTTGAATATTTGGTAACTACAGGGAGAATATCTCCCGTTCGGGGTAATTGGTCTCGGGTAACCTTAGAACTTCTTTTCCCATAAATTCCTCCTTCGGTCCAATAAGTAATCGCATCCCGCAAACCTCTTTCCGGCTCTACATAAAAAGTTTGTGTACCAATGACCTCACCAACATCGGTGAAGGTAAGTTCTACCGGGTTATTCATTCCGCCAGCAGAAATCCATTCCAGATCTGAACCGTCAGGACGCACTCGCCAGATACGGGCAGTTTCCCCTTTGAGGCGCTCACCTTCTTTAGTGGTTACATCAAATCCC
>JAGQVA010001064.1 GCA_020438265.1 Bacteroidota bacterium | reverse complement strand
AGGGCTAAACAAAAAAATGTCTTATGCAAAAGTACGTATTAACGGGAAAACGGCCAATATTTAGCCAAAACCCGATTTTTTCCCCATTTCATCAAACAATCCTGATTCCCCAACACCGGGTTGATCCCTCCACCCTTAACCAAAGAAAGGAGGTGAATCATGTTTGACAATATCAAAACCATTATTGACGGATTTACGGGAAAACTCAAAAATGAACCGACTTTGAGGAAGTGGTTTTGGGTATTCCTGGCAGCGCAATTATTTACGCTGATTGTATTGGGCTATAATTCTTTTATGAGCCTGAATTTTTACCGCCAAATGTTAGACCGCTTTGCAGATATGCAAGGCGATTTCCTGCCCTATCTGGTTACTGTATCGATTGCCCTGATTGCCTTTTTCCTGATTGCCAGTATTACCGGAACCATTCTCGACTACATCGGGGGAAGGAGTTACAAAACCAAAGGTCATGAGCCTATGTTTATTAGTGCCATCATTGGATTAGTGGGATTATTAGCCCTGGACATTTACGCAAATCTTCAGGGAGTTGATTTTGTGGCCTATGATACCACCAAAGAAGTGATGGCCAATCCGCTGGATAATATCGAAGCAGAATATCAGGTAAGGCGGGAAAATGCGGAAAAGGAGTATAAACCCCAAATAGGCAAATATGAAAATCTGATTGCTCAGATTAAGGACACCGGGAAAGCATCAGAACCGGGCCACAATCAAAAGTGTAAAACCATTTGCCCTTATAAACTGGGAACGGGTTCAGTTCATTGGGATGGAAGTATCACCCGGTACGGCCATAAACTGATTGAGGAATACCAAAGCAAAATTGATAATCTGGAATCAGAATATAATAAAGAGCTTGCAGCCATCAGAGAAGCAGAAACCACCAAACGCGAAGCAGCCAAAGACGATTACTCCAGAGACAAAAGCCGTTTTGATTTGACGGTAACTACAAAGCAATCAGGCCACCGGAAGATGGTATATTTTGCTTATGGGATTGCCATCTTACTTTCATTTGTTTCTAATCATTATACAGACCGCGCCCAATTTGCCATTCATCCCGATAGGGAAGCGGAACTGATTGCAGCCTATGAAACCCGGAAGGATAGACAAAACGCGATGACAGCGGCCAGACGCGCCCAATATCAGTACGGGAATGAAGAAACGCAAAAGATTTTAGCGTCCATTATTGCCCAAATAAACGACCTCAAATCAGACGATAAAACGGAACGGAAGATAGGCTTTGAAACGCAAAGACGTGACCCGTCTGCACTCAAAATCAAAGATAAGGAGACGGTAAGAACCAGAGAGATAAACGGGTATCTGATCACCTGTAAACATTGTGGAGTGGAGGCAGTGAAGCAGCGCAAGACGGCAAAGTTTTGCTCTGATTCTTGCAGGATTGAACATTATAATACTACCCAATCAGATAATAAATCCAAGTTAAATTTTAAAAAATAGAGATAGCCATGAAAGACTTACCGTTTGTAAATTTAGCTCAGTTTCATATTACCCGCGATCCTTTTAATATCCATGATTATGAAGGATATAAAGTATTGGAGGGGATGGAAAAATATTATGATGATGCAAAGACAAATATCGATTCGTGGTTTAAAAACTTTATAGACTCTAGTCCAGAGTATAAAGAGTTGACCCAAAACTTATCATTTAATATAGATAAGTATAGGGAGGTACCCGAATGGACTGTAAAGAAAATAATGGCTTCCCATTATCATATATTCCTTAAAATAGAATCAGATCATTGGTATAAAGATATTATTTACTTCTTTGAAATGATTGATTTTAGTTTCGGACTTCCTCCAATTGGAATAGATTTTTTTTATCATTCGATGAAAGACTTTTTGGAAAATTGGTCTGATGACAGGATTGAATTTCCAAAAGAGAAAAGAGAAAAACTAATGAAGTTTTTTGAGACTTCTCCAAGTCCAGATGAGCCTCAACCTATTCCAGATATAAGTGAATTTTATATTTTGACTCAAAAATGGGTAGAATCATTTCCTGATATTCCCCAACTTAGTCAGTTGAAAGAACATTTTACCAATCAATTTATTCCGTTTCTATTTTTTTACGATGGAGATTATAATCCTTATTTGGGAATTAGAACCTTT
>JAGQVA010001063.1 GCA_020438265.1 Bacteroidota bacterium | reverse complement strand
CTGAAAAACAGCCAGTATAATTCGTCCTCTTCGGAAAGGAAATAATGGAGCTCTTGAATCTGGTTTTGTAGGCTCATTCAGAATAAATATTTTTAACAAACGCTGTCCATCCTGCATCGCGACATATAATCCCATGAGCATGAGTTGGAAAGAGAACAGTTTTACAGGAATATCATAGCTCATATTCATCATAAAGACATTGAGCATAACACCAAAAGCGATCAGTCCACCGAGTGTTCGGGTGCGTCTGAAAATCAAAAACACACCGGCAATAGTTTCACTAAACCCGGCAAACATGGTATATGTTTTAGAAAAACCCATGAATGTCCACATCAGATTCATGGGAGATGCCTGCCCGAAAGTTCGAAAAAGTTGCTCCAGATTCGGAGGGATAAACTGCAGATAAAAGAGCTTTATAATCCCATAGACAAACATATAATAAGCCAGATAATAGGTCAGAAAAACCATAAACCATTTATCCAGAATTTCATAATTGTTGCGCTTTCTGTCCAGAATCGACCAGAGCACTGTGCCAATGATGGCCAGGCTGAGAATCGTCAGGTTTTGAATCCAGTCAAATAATTTATCCCCACTGCCTGAATACTTCATCTCCAGGGTTTCCTCCATTCCCAGGATGCCATTTCCAACCAGTTGAACCAATAATTCCCAAAGATCTGGCACAGGATTTAATTCAAATGGGATGAATTGATTTAAAGGAAAAGGAAAGATAAAAAGGCCAAAAAAGATAAAGAAAAACCGAAAACTGATCTTTCTGGTGATACCCCAGGAAGTCGATTGAAGTGTGGAAGTCATGAGCGGTTAGTGTTTAGTGCTTAATGGTCAAACTAAGTAAAAAGTTACCAAATGGAATAGAGAAAGGGGTTTTTTAGCAAAATTGCCTTTACTGCCGATACTGATTCGCACGAATATTTTGCTCCGCCAGTTCCACCGTTTCCTGTATCCTTTTCTCCCGTGTATCAACCCTTTTTGCATTAAAAATCCATTCGAGAATGCCCCGCCGAACCGATGGAGGGAATGCCTGGAAATTTCCCAGGGCAATTGGGTTTTGGTCAAATAATACCTGCATATCAGGAGGAATAATCAGATTTTCAACATCATTAAGCGCGTCCCAGGTTCCGGTTTCTTTGGCCAGACGCACCATTTCCAGGCCTGGTTCTGCCATTCGGCCTTCCTTCATTAGGCGCTCAATTTTATCTTTATTCTTTCGGCTCCAATTGCTTTTGGAGTTCCGTTGAGAGAAAAATTGAAAATAACTTTGCTCATCGCGCTTATTAGGCTTACTGTCAATCCAGCCAAAACACAATCCTTCATCTACCGCATCGTCATAATAAACACTCGGTGTTTCACTGTTTTTGTGGTAAATAATTAGCCAGACACTTTTTTCCTTATTCCAATTTTCTGCAAGCCAATTCCGCCATGCTTTCATATCTTTGGCGTAAAAGGTTTTTACACCGTCATTTCGCTGATTTTGCATGTTCCTTAGTCCTTAAAATACCGGTCAGCAAAATTCAAATACTGCGTCCAGTCATACCTGGTAATATCGTGTTTTCCTTCCCGCAAATGATAACCAATCGTACCAACCACTGGTTCTTCAACCGCAGGCATGGTATCCGTTGGTAAACCCTCCAAACCATAAAGCGCATACACTTTTTCTGCCTCTTTGGCTGATAGGAACTCACCTTTCGGATCCGCCCAAAGGTCTTCCGAAGCACTGGCCACATACACCGGACGGGGAGCGATCAGACCAATAAGCAAATGCTGGTCAAAGGGGAGATTTTCCTCTTTTTCGTTAAATTGTTTGAAATTATCGCAGAACCAGTGTGGAAAATTCGTATTAATTGCTGCCACAGTTTCCCCGATTTTCCTTCTGGACAAAGCTGCACCTCCACAACCCGAATCATTGGAAATGACCATCGCAAAACGCGGATCAGTTGCCCCGGCCCAAAGAGAAGTTTTGCCCAATCGGGAATGGCCAATCACAGCCACTTTCTCCTTATCCACATCCGGATCCGTTTCGAGATAATCCATCGCCCGGCTCAAAGCCCAGGCCCAGGTGGCAATGGAGCCCCATTCATCTGCTTTGGGTTTATTTTCAAATAATTGATGCACGCCATTCT
>JAGQVA010001062.1 GCA_020438265.1 Bacteroidota bacterium | reverse complement strand
AGCAGGCAAAAGTCTACTATTTGCGGGCGAGGAAAATTCGGGAGGAAATGAATGACGATTACGGTCTGGCCCTGGCATTGAGCAATATCGGTAATGTTTATGCCGGATTAGAGGAGGATTCTATTGCACTGGAATATTATCAGCAATCTCTGGTTATTGGGGAAAAACTGAAGGATTCATACCTGTTGAGTCTGGCTATTTCCAGTAGTGCTTCCATTTATTTGCGGTTCAGGGATTACGAGAAAGCGCTTGCCTATATGAACAGAGATTTGGAAATAACCAGGGAAAGTCAGGACCAATTTGGGGAAGCTTATTCTTTGATCAACCTCGCGAAATACTATTACGAAAAGGGGGAATATGCAAAAGCCATTGAATTGGGGGAAGAGGCATTATCCCTGGGAGAAAAAATAGATAGTCGGTTAAGTATTAAGGGGGCAGCAGATAAATTATATCTGGCCTATCAAGCTACGGGAAATTATCAGAAAGCTTTTGAGAATTATCAATTGTATATCTCAAACAGGGATTCGCTCGAAAGTGCGGAATCACGCCAACAGGTTTTGAGACAGGAATCACAATATGAATACGATAAGCAGGCGCTGGCCGATAAACTTGCTTTCCAGGAGCAACTGGCAACCCGAAATTATATGCTTTTGGGGGGATTGGGATTGGCTCTTTTTGCTTTTCTTCTGTTCAGGTATCGTCAGCAGAAAAAGCTCCGCGAAAACGAATTAAAACAGGAAAAGGAAAAGGTTGAGCATTTGCACCAAATTGACCAGTTAAAAGATCAGTTCCTGGCCAATACTTCTCATGAATTACGCACTCCTTTGCAGGGAATCATTGGACTTTCTGAGTCTCTGCTGGATCGTTCTGCGGATGTGGATGATAAGGAAGATTTAACCATGATTGTATCTTCCGGAAAACGTCTTGCCAATCTGGTCAATGATATTCTCGATTTTTCCAAACTGAAAAACTTTGACATTTCTCTTGATAAAAAGCCGGTTGATTTATTTTCAATGGTTGATGTTGTCATTAAAAATCATTTGCCATTGATCAAGGGGAAAAAACTGGACCTGGAAAATGCTATTCCTCAAAACCTTCCCGCAGCCTTTGCCGATGAAAATCGCGTCCAGCAAATTCTTTTCAACTTGATCGGGAATGGAGTGAAATTTACGGAAACGGGCATTATTAAAGTGTCAGCAGAAGAAAAAGATGGCATGCTTGAGGTAGCTGTTTCAGACACAGGAATTGGTATTCCGGAAAACAAGCTGGATGCAATTTTTAATGCTTTTGAACAAGCTGATGGTTCTGCTGCTCGCTCTTTTGCCGGTACCGGATTGGGATTAAGTATTTCCCGGAATTTGGTTGAACAGCACGGTGGTCAGATGTGGGTTGAATCAAAAGTCGGTGAAGGGTCAACCTTTTATTTTACGCTTCCTTTATCTCAGGAAGCCGCCCAAAAGCAATCTTTTCCATCAATAGAAACAGAGATCAAACCCTTAAAAGAAGATTCAACATCAGGAGAAAAAGTTGCGCCCATTATCCATGAAGACTCACTAAGAATATTGATTGTGGATGATGAACCCATCAATCATCAGGTGCTAAGAAACTTCCTGAGAGAGACTAATTATGATGTGGTGAGTGCTTTGAATGGAAGTGAAGCTTTGGAGATCCTCAATCATGAAACAGACTTTGATTTGGTCTTACTGGATGTAATGATGCCACGAATGTCCGGATATGAAGTTTGTGAGAAAATCCGGGAAAAGTATCTGCCAAGTGAATTGCCGATTATCATGGTTACAGCCAAGAATCAGATCTACGATCTTGTACAGGGCTTAAACACCGGTGCCAATGATTATCTGGCCAAACCATTTGGCAAAGATGAGTTTCTTGCTCGTTTGAATACCCATTTGAATCTACATAATATTAACCGGGCTACCAGTCGGTTTGTCCCCACAGAATTTATCAAAACGTTGGGAAAAAGCGGCATTACTGAAGTAAGTCTGGGAGATCATATTGCCAGAGAGGTAACTGTCTTTTTCTCGGATATTCGCGGCTATACAACTCTTGCCGAACAAATGAAACCCGAGGAAAATTTCTATTTTGTCAATGCCTATGCAAGAAGAATGGGCCCGATTATTC
>JAGQVA010001061.1 GCA_020438265.1 Bacteroidota bacterium | reverse complement strand
CAAATTCCCTCTTGCAAGACATTCCCCTAATCCCTAAATTCACCCTCATGACTACTACTATCCTTTTCCGTATCTGGTTCATTTTATTGACCACCTTGTTATTCACCACCTGCATACATGCACAAAATGATGATTCCATGCTCTGTATGGGAGGTTATTATACTCCCGAAGAAGCCATTGAAGTACACAAGGAATTTGCCAGTCAATACGCGAATCTTGAAGAATGGCAAGCCAGAGCCGCAATCATTCAGGCAGGAATTTTAACAGGAGCCAAACTGGATCCTTTACCCGAAAAGACGCCTCTCAATCCCATTGTCAGGGATAAGAAAACCTTTGACGGTTATTCTGTCGAAAATGTAGCCCTGGAAGTTATGCCAGGTATTTATGCCACAGGCAATCTCTATCGTCCCATAGGCCTTGAAGGCCCTTATGCGGCTATTTTAAGCCCTCATGGGCACTGGAAAGATCCTGAGGATTATGGGCGTTTTCGCCCTGATATGCAATACAGGTGTGCCATGCTGGCCAGAATGGGGGCCATTGTTTTTGCTTATGATATGTTTGGGTATGGGGAGTCCACCCATGGCACGCACAAACATCCTTATGCACTGAAAATTCAGCTTTGGACCAGTATTCGGATTCTCGATTATTTGTCCTCCTTGCCTGAGGTCGATAAGGAGAGAATTGCTATAACAGGCGCTTCAGGAGGAGGCACCCAGGCTTTTATGCTGACTGCTGTGGATGACCGGATAAAGGTTTCTGTTCCTGTGGTTCAGGTTTCTGCCCACTTTTTTGGAGGTTGTGCCTGTGAAAGTGGAATGCCGGTTCACAAAAGTGTGAATCATCAGACCAGTAATGTAGAAATTGCGGCTTTGGCGGCTCCTCGCCCTATGTTATTGGTTTCGGATGGAGAAGACTGGACACAGAATACGCCAAAAGTAGAATTTCCCTATATCCAGAATGTATATCGTCTTTGGGGCGCTTCAAAAAAAGTGAAAAATGTGCATTTGGCTGATAAAAAAAAAAAAAATGGGATCAATAAGAGAGCTGCTGTTTATCCTTTTTTAATCAAACATCTGGATCTGAATAAAAGGCGTCTGCAAAGAAAAAATGCCTTATGAGGGTATGTTAACGATTCTTCCGCGTTCAGACCTGGAGGTGTTTACAGAAGAAAATCCCCGCCCATCAAATTATATCACAGGAGATGAAGCTGTAACAAAACGGGTGGAATAAGCATTTCCCTGTTTTGATTCCTTTCCTTTTAAACATTAAATTGTAAATTATTCAACTTACCTAAATGTCAAAAGGCTCATAGACAAAAGCTATCAGCCAATTGCTAATACCTAACATACTATGAATAAAAAGTCTGCTACTTCAAGAAGAAATTTTCTTAAATCATCTGGTGCTGCTGTCGTGGGAGGCACGCTGGCCGTAGGATTGCCCGGATCTGTTTTTGCCAATACGACCCAAACCCTGAAAGTAGGGTTGATAGGATGTGGAGGCCGTGGGACCGGTGCCGCCAATCAGGCGTTGAGCGCTGATGAAAACGTCGTTCTGGCCTATATGGCGGATATTTTCCCTGACCGAATGGAAAAATCCTATAATGCACTTATGGAAGCGCATCCGGATAAAGTAAAAGTTCCGGAAGCGAATAAATTCATGGGTTTTGATGCTTACCAGAAACTCATTGATTCGGATGTAGATGTGGTTTTACTGGCTACTCCTCCAGCCTTCCGCCCTGATCATTTGCTTTACGCGGTGAATAAAAAGAAACATATTTTCACTGAAAAACCGATGGCAGTTGATATCCCGGGACTAAAAAAGGTATATGAAGCTGCCCGCATTGCAGAGAAAAATCAGACTTCTCTGGTTTCGGGATTTTGCTGGCGATACCATACCCCCAAGCGGGAATCTTTTGGTTTGGTAAATGAGGGAGCAATTGGAGATATCACGACCATTTATAATACCTATAATACAGGTTATCTTTGGTCTTATCCGCGCGAAAAGAAGTGGGGAGACCTTGAATACCAGCTTCGCAACTGGATTTATTACAACTGGCTTTCGGGCGATCATATTAATGAACAGGCCATTCATAGCCTTGATATGATGGTTTGGGCAATGGGAAATAAAATGCCTGTCAAAG
>JAGQVA010001060.1 GCA_020438265.1 Bacteroidota bacterium | reverse complement strand
GCTGCCAGCAATAACTGGCGCAGATTGTCCACAAAAACGTTAATCGCTTCTTCGTCAGCTTTATCTTTGGAGACAATGCGTACTTCTGTTTCCATAGAAGGTGCCATCAGACGTTTATAAGAATCTTGAACAGCGAGTTTGACCTGTTCTGCCGCAGGGCTGCTGCCTTTGACAAATTGCCTTTCCAGTCGGAAATGCGCTTCTTCCTCTTCCGGACGAATAGAGAGGGACAGAAACAGCTCTTTTTCTCCTCGTCTGATTGCGAGCAAACGGTGAGAAGGGATCTTTTCTACTGGCTCGTTCCAGGCAAAATAATCGCGGTATTTAGCGCCCTCTTCTTCTTTTCCTTTTAAGACTTTGGCTTCTACAACTCCTTTGCGAATAAACAAATCACGGATTTTCGCACGGGCGTCTTTGTCCTCATTTACCCATTCAGCAATAATATCTCTGGCACCCTGTAATGCTTCTTCGCTATTATTAACTTCCTTTTCAGAGTCAATAAAACCCTGGGCTTCAGCTTCCGGATCGAGGTTTTCCGCCTGTTCCATTAATGTTTTTGCCAATGGTTCCAAGCCTTTTTCACGGGCGATGGTAGCACGGGTACGACGTTTGGGTTTATAAGGCAGATAAATGTCTTCCAGTTCACTCAGTGTCTGCGCTTCCAGCACTGCTTCTTTCAGTTCATCGGTTAAGAGTTCTCTTTCTTCCAGCGATTTGAGAATGGCTTCCCTGCGTTTGTCCAATTGCTGAAGTTGCTCAGATCGGTCCCGAATGCTAGCCAATTGTACCTCATCCAGACTTCCCGTCATTTCTTTTCGGTAACGAGCCATAAAAGGAATGGTCGCTCCTTCTTCCAACAGCGCTAAAGTAGCTGCCACCTGTCTGGGTGCCAACTGTAATTCCTTCGCAATAATTTGAGTGTGAACTTGAGACATAGTCAAAAAAATTTTCTGTCAAAGATACATGTCCATGCAGGATTTACAAGAAATTATCTTTGAAAGATACCGAAAACTAAGGAAATAAATAAGCCGAAAAACCAGATGTGTTCATCTGGTTTTTCGGCTTGGAAGTATTTATTGATTCTCTTTTATTTTACTTCGAGCAATTCAACTGTAAAGATCAAGGTCTCATTAGGACCGATACTTGGAGGAGACCCTCTTTCCCCGTAAGCGAGGTTGGAAGGGATAAAAAACTGGAATTTGGCACCTGTTTTCATCAACTGAAGGCCTTCGGTCCAACCTGGAATGACACCCATTACTCCAAATTCAATCGGAGTTCCTCTTTCATAAGAACTATCAAAGACTTTTCCATCGATTAAAGTTCCTTCATAGTGGACTTTCACTGTGCTTTGGACAGTTGGCTGAGCACCTGTTCCGGCTTCAATGACTTTGTACTGAAGTCCGCTGGCAGTGGTTTGTACCCCTTCAGCATCCTGGTTTTGAGTGAGAAATTCTTCCCCTTTTGCTTTTGCTGCAGCAGCTTTTTCCTGCATCATTTTCATATAGGCTTCATTAGCGATTTGCTGAAAGGAAGCCAGAAGGGCCTTTTGTTCAGCTTCTGTGAGGCTGGGATCTGCCTCCATGAGCGCGTCTTTTACCCCCTGATAAATCAGGTCGCTGCTCAAATCCAGCCCCAACTGACCGAGGTTATTTCCTACGTCCATACCCAAAGCATAAGAAATGCTATCCATCTTGGTTTCCATTTTTGCCTGGCCCAAAACCATCATTGGCATCAGGAAAACCACTGCAATTATACCTGCAAAATGTTTCATATTTTGTTTTTGATAAAAAGTTTGAGCAGCAAATTTGGGGGAAAAATGGGAATATAACAAAAGGAGTATATATGAGCCTTCCCTGAAGCAATTTTTTTTGCTTCAGGGAGAGTATGAAAGGCTATTTACCTGAAAAGTTAAAACTCCCTTGTTACCTTTTTCCCTTTCAATCATAGACTAATGTCAGGCGGCAAATACCTGCCTGACAAAATCAAGCGTCCTTACAGTCAACAATTTGAGACAATACAATAACTTCAAACCGAAACCCATGGCAAAGTTTATCACAATTATGGAAGATCAGTTTATCCACCAAATTGTCTTTTGCCGGAAATGTCAGGTTGGAGAGTAAAGAAGATTTGCACTGATTACAG
>JAGQVA010001059.1 GCA_020438265.1 Bacteroidota bacterium | reverse complement strand
TTGACCTAAAGGAATAGAAATAACAATTTTCGTCCCTTCACCAGGCGAAGAAGAACACTTAAATTCCCCTTTCAATTCTTCAGTTCTATTTTTCATATTTGCTATACCAATACCGTTTATTGTCCTATGAGAAGAACTATCAAACCCCTTTCCGTCATCTTCTATATCAAGCTTTAATAAGCCAGAAGATGAAATCAGTTGAATGGAAACTTTAGAAGCATCGGCATACTTTATAATATTGGTTAAAGCTTCCTGGACTATTCTTAGTAGATATATTTCTTCTTTACTGGTAAATGATATTTTTTCGATATGCTGATGGAAGAATTCAATTTTAGGTGAATTTGGCATATGTTCAACTATTTTAATCGTTTCTTTCAGCGCATAAAGAAGATTTTCCCCCAGGGGAATATGACTTAATTGATGAGAAATTCGGCGCATTTCGTTAATGGCCTGTTGTAATAGATTCTTTGTGTATTCAAATTGTTCTTCTGTTCTTGGGTCTTTGAATGAAGCGATTTTTTTCAAAAGCTCAAATTCTCGTTTAGATGCAGCTAATAAACCACCCAAACTATCATGAAGTTCCATTCCCGTTTTCTTTAAAACTTCTTCCTGCGTTTCGTTTCTCGTTATTAAAACAATTTCCTCCGATTTTCTCGCCATTTGAGACATCTGGTTATTGAACTGTTCTTTTTGTGTTTCTTTTTCAGCTTCGCTTTTGGCAAGAGCGAGGCTTTTGTTTTTATTCTTTAAATATGAAACTACAGCAATTCCCAACACCAGCCCCAGCCCAATGAATCCAATTATCCAGGAAATTTGTTGTGCAAACGCTGCTTTAATATCACTTTTCTCCTTTTGACGACGTAAATCAGCATTCGCTTTCACATAAATAATACTGTTATTTCTCTGTTGAGTCAATGAATGAATCTTGCTTTGGCCAAAAGATTTATAGTTTTCATGTGCTTGTTGAAAGTTCTTTTGCTTTTCATACACACTACTCAAACTTCTGAGAATTTTTTCTTTGCGACCTGGCTCGATAATAGTCAGAGAATCTTTCTCCAGTTTAAATGCACTCTGATAATAAAAAAGCGCGGAATCCAAATACCCAAAACTCTCATACGTGTTCCCAAGATTTAACAGAGGCAAGACAAGAAGACTATAATCTTTAAGCTCCGAATATATCTTTCTGGCAGAATGGTGAAAAGTAGTAGCTTCTGAAAGATTACAATATTCCTCCATAATCCTTCCTTTTTGCGTAAATATACTGGCAAGTACCTGGCGACTGATCGCTTGTATACTATCCTCCATGGCAAAAAATTTCTCCTCCCCTCTCAAAATATATGCTAAAGCTGTATCTAAATAGCCTATTTCTCTAAAGACACTGGCTGTATTGACACATCCTTTGATATATTCTGTTGGATCGGGAAAAGTTTGGGCAACGATAAGGTGTTTTCTAAAATTGGCAAGTGCTTGTATATCTTCATCTTTTAGTTCCTCTTTGCGCTCTTCCTCAGTGTATTTATCATCACTAAGCCTTTTGTAGGTATTCCCGGTATTATTGTAGTAAAAACAAAGGTCCTTTTCTAAAGATTGTAATTGATCATCATCATTGGCTTTTTCAATCAAATTCTGAACAATACTGATTGACTTTTCATGTGCTTTTATAGCTTCAGCAAATTCCGTTTGGCGAATGTATACTTTAGCCAGGTTATCATAGGCAAGGGCAAGACTTTGATTTTTTATTTGATTGCTTTCAAAAGCATCTATTTCCCGAAGGAAAAATTTCACAGATTCGTTGAGGTTTCCCTCTTTTTTATGAAGTAATCCCACCTGAGAATAAAGAAATGCAATCCTGGCCGGATCTCCATGCTTAAGAGTAATAGGCATTGCCTGATAAGCCAGTTTTAAAGCACAATCAGGTGTAGTATTTGCCAATTCCCAAACTGCATAGCAAACCTTATAAATATGATTTGCATCTTCATAAGAAGTTGTATCAAGCAATTGGCAATTACTATCATAAACAGGATCAGGCTTTCCATGAACCAAAGATATCAGCACCCCTATCATTATGATAAAGGCGCCGATATTCTTAATTTTTAGAATGTTCATTTTCTGTGAAGCAATCCTCATTGAATTTGTGTTTATGC
>JAGQVA010000104.1 GCA_020438265.1 Bacteroidota bacterium | reverse complement strand
TAAGAATTGCTGCCTCATTCACCCAGGATGGGTATATTCTGGAAGGCTCTATTCCTATGGCTTCGTTTAGTGAATTGAATCTCTGGCAAGATGAGCACCAAAAACAGTTATCTTGTGGTGTATTTCGGGCTGAATTTTCGCATACAGAGGATGAGAGTATAGCTCATAACTGGATAAGCTGGATTCAGCCTGATTCGCCCAAACCGGATTTTCATATTCCGAGTGCTTTTGGGAGGTGGGTTTTGGAGTGATTGTTTTATTCCCTTTTCCCCAGATTAAAATCAGGGGCAATATTGGTGAAGAGGACTGGGAATAAATTCCCGCATTCAGGAAATCTTCGATTTATGAGCTTAAATCGTTCCTGATTAGTATATATTTATCAAAACAATTCTCGAAACAAGCAAAATATATATTGATGAAAAAAAAATCCAACCGCCGCCAAATGCTCAAAAAAAGCCTGTTAGCTGCTGGCGGGCTGTCTCTCATGAGCACAACCCAGGCTAAATCAACTCCCAGGCAAACTCAAAAACTGGAAGGCAAAGTAGCCTTTATCACCGGCGGAGCCAGAGGCATTGGTAGTGCGATCGCTTTGCGTCTGGCAGAATTTGGCGCCAAAGTCGCGATCTGTGATATCACTGCTCAAATCGACAGTGTTCCTTACCCTTTGGCGAGTCAAACGGATCTGGCTCAGACTCTCAGTCTGATTAATGGACTCAAAATCGGGGGAATGGCTTTTCAGGCTGATGTGCGGGACCGTGCTCAAATGCAGGCAGCTGTAAAACGAATCGTAGACCTTTGGGGGCGACTCGATATCCTCGTTTGTAATGCAGGAATTGTAACAGTCGGCCCCCTGGAAACCATGTCAGAAAATGCCTGGCAGGATGTGATCGATGTCAATCTGACTGGCCCGGCTATTTGTATGCAGGCAGTTATTCCCCAAATGCGCGCTCAGGGTGAAGGCCGTATTATCAATATTGCTTCTATTAATGGTCGGAAAGGATCTGCGGGATCGGCCAGTTATAATGCTTCCAAATGGGGGCTCATTGGTTTGACCAAATCTATAGCCATGGAAGTAGGTAATGATAATATCACAGTCAATGCCATTTGCCCCACCGGAGTAAATACGGATATGCTCAATAATGAATACATGCGCAAGGCAATCATTCCTCAAAATCCAACTGAAGAGGCTCTCAATGAGGTAATACAAAATGACCATACCCTTCCGGTAGGATTGTTGAGTCCTTCTGATATTGCAGATTCAGTTGCTTATCTTTGTAGCCCGGAAGCAAAATATATTTCTGGAATCGCCCTCGATGTAACGGCTGGAGGCTCGGCCCGAAATAATGCATGATTTATTCAAAAATGTGGATAACCTGTGGATATCCCGTTGATAAGTATGGTATATGTGCAAAACCTTGGTTATTCCACAAATTATTCACAAGTTTTCCACACATTTATTTTCAGTTTTGATTCTATAATTATGGTTTTAGAAAATCTGGATGAACTCAAAAAGGCTGCCGGGAAGGAATTTGGTCCTTCAGAATGGCTCACTATTACTCAGGAAATGGTCAATGATTTTGCAAAAGCAACCCATGACCATCAATGGATTCATGTGGATGTGGAAAGAGCAAACCGGGAGTCGCCTTTTGGTGGTCCAATTGCCCATGGGTTTATGACTGTCAGCCTGATTTCTCATTTTCTCGAATCAGTCCTTCAGGTCAAATCTGCCAAAATGGGTATAAATTATGGGCTGAATAAGGTGAGATTTACCTCCGCTGTTCCGGTAGGTTCACGATTGAGAATGAAAGGAACCATCAAGGAAGTAGTCCAACATCGTCCTGGCGTAAAGATGGTTCTCAATTGTGTAATCGAAATGGAAGGAAAACCCAAACCAGCTTGTATCGCCGAGTTTATCGGTCTTATCTTTGGAGATTAAATACTATTATGGCTTTAGCCACTACTGAACCACATATTGCCCGTTTTCACGAAGTCGATCCCCATCACCGACTTACGTTGCCCTCTTTGCTGAATTTTATGCAGGAGACAGCTAATAATAATTCCGGAGACCTGGGAGCTTCCGTAAGAGATCTTCACGAAGAAGGAATTACCTGGGTAATGACCCGTATGAAGCTGGAAATTTTTTCGATGCCGATGCACCAGGAAAAGTTTTTCGTTGAAACCTGGCCCGCCGGAGGTGCACGCTCCTTTGTGTATCGGGATTACCGGCTTTATGACTGGAAAAAAGATCTGATTGGTCAGGCCAGCAGCACATGGCTGGTATTTAATATTCATAGCCGACAGATGGTGAGTGTACCTGAACGACTGGTTCCGCTAATTGAGTCGCCAGAAGGTCATACTCCACTGGAAAGAGCCACCGGAAAAATCAGAGCAAAACAGCCTTTTTCCTCAGGAAAAGATATTCTGGTCAGATGGCACGACCAGGACGCAAATGGCCATGTGAATAATTCCTTTTACTTTCAATGGATTCTGGAATCTCTTCCACCCAAACATTTCGCAGATAAAGTTCTGAAAGAAATTGATATTATCATCAAAGCAGAATGTCAGTTTGGAGATCAGTTGAATACACGATTAAGTCAGGAAAGCGAACATGTTTTTGTTCATGAGATCATTCGGAAAAATGATAAAAAACTGATTGCCCAGGCCAGGACAGAGTGGGGATAGATAGTATCTTTTAAAAGTAAAGACCTTCCAGGTTTTCGAAAACCTGGAAGGTCTGAATAAACCATCACATCTTATTCTTTTAAGGAGCCATCACAAAACTGCCCTGGTTTTCTCTTCTCCTTTCATGAGGAACGGGATTGGAGCGATAAGGTACTCCCATCGCATTGTAAACCACCTGATGCACCCGCTGACGAATACGCATTTCATTGATCCTGGTATTTTTTACACTGGGATGAATGCGGTTGGAAAGAAAAATGTAAACCAAATCATTCTCAGGATCTACCCAGAAACACGTTCCGGTGAATCCGGTATGTCCGTAAGAAGCGAGAGAAGCACTTTCACCAATGATATAACTGGTCGTGCGTGGGGGTTTGTCAAAACCTAACCCCCGATGGCCTCTTACCCGATTGGTAAACAATTCTACCGTTGTATCAGAAAGGAACCTTTCTCCTCCATATTCACCACCATTCAGCAACATCTGAGAAAGAATAGCCAGATCATTTGCATTGGAGAAAAGACCAGCGTTTCCGGAAATACCTCCCATCAAAGCTGCTGTGGGATCGTGAACGGTTCCACACAATAACTGCCCCCTCCAGCGATCACTTGCGGTAGGAACCAGTCTCTCTGGATCGAATCTTTCACGAGGATTATAACACATCGTCTGCATTCCCAGACCGTTATAAAATTCTTCTTCTACAAACTCATTAATCGGCCTGTTATTGATGGAATCAATCACACGCTGCATCAGAATCATATTCACACAGCTATACAGATAACGCGCTGAATCTCTTCTCAGTCGTTTGGTATCGTTCCAAAGAGAGTCCATGTAATTATGTCTCATATAGAACCGGTTGGCAACCGGAACAGAATAATTGTCATCATAGGTATCACTGTATAGTTCACTATTGATATAGCGCTGATATGGTGTAATGGGAAGACTTGCCTGAAGACCGGAAGTATGCGTCAGCAAATCAACCATAGAGGCTTTAAAAACCGGGCTCACCCTTTTACTTCGGTTGGGACTGTGAATATATCTTCCCACCAACATCAGAGAATCCTGATATCGAATCGTATCTCGATTGGTATACCTTGCTCCTTCAGGATTTCTTTTCATTGAATCCAGGAAAATCTGATAGGAAAGGTATGGAACTGTATCGTAAACCTTGGATGGGGCCGGATCATAAGAAGTATCTTCAAAATAATCTGTGAGTCGGGAATCCAGATTTAATTTACCTTCGTCATACAATTTCATCGATGCCAGAGTCGTAGCCGCTACTTTGGTAATCGAAGCCAGATCGTACAGATCATTTTCCCTTACAGGTCTTTTGCGATCGTAAGTATGGTAGCCAAAACTCTTATTGTAAATGACTTTTCCGCCCTTGGCAATCAAAACCTGACAACCAGGCATCGCATAGTTGGCAATGCCTTCATTGATAATCTGATCAATTAACATCAGACTATCGGAAGAAATACCTACATATTCCGGATCTGTATATCCAAGTCTGGTAGTTGTCGTTTCATAATTTCTTCTCAATCCCAATTCAGTAGTGATATATTCAGGAACGCCTCTGTTCAAAGCAACTCCTCCAAAAAGCGCCTGGGCAGCAACTTCCTGAGCCTGAATCTGACTGTTGGGAGCTTGCAACAGAGCCGGATAACCTGCCAGAGGTTTCAGAATCTCATAATCGCCAAAGTTTACCACAACAACTTCAGACTTCTCTCTTAATTTTTCGAGTAGGCTGGCGATTTCGTAGCGGTTTTCCTGAGGATGATTGAGGGCAACAATGATGGGATTAAAGAATCCTAATTCATCCAGATCTGCCTCATCGGCTAAACGAATATGCTGAGAGCTCACATAGGTGTAATAATTGAGATATTTTTCAAATGCAGGTACTGGATTACCAATGGTAAGTACGGAAAATGATTTTTGTCTTAATTGTTTGAAAGGAATCATATCCCCTTCATTCTTCAGAAGAATCGTGGAAGCAGTAAAAGTTTCCCTGCTGGAGAGGTTTACCACTCTCACAGCATTACTGGAAAAATCCCGGGTAGTATCTCCCCATACCGTAACCTCAAAGGTTTGGTACGAATGTATCGGTGGATAATCTGAATCAGAAAAATCAACTGATATTCCTAACAATATCAATCCAGCCAACATAGGTATTAATAATATGTATAGCCCATCTCTTAGGGAAAGCATAATAATCTGATAATTTAGCTTCAACAATTCGTCTTACATCAAAGACATCTTTCCAAACACGCAGCTTTTTCAGTTGTATTCCCTATAATAATGAATAATGTTCCCTTTTAGCAAATGTTTCGGGGATGATCAAATGTATAAAATATCAAAAAATAACAGGCAAAAATTCAACACAAATCACTCACAATCAACAACTTAAATAATTACATATTTTTACATTTTACGAAAATCGAAATAATGCCAGTCATGTAGGATTTTTGTCGGGTTAGACTAAAAAAAGGGGCTATTCTCCCGCGAATTATTACGGTTCAAGACGGAAAATCGCAATTTGTGGATGGAAGTGGATAGAAAAAAAAATGGCAAATCTAATAACTACATGTTTTCATATTTGTAGCTTTTAGGAAATATTGATTCAATACGATTGAAATATATAAATGATTTTTTCAGTTTCAGTAGTATTGCAAAATTAGGATTAGAAAAGTCAGAGGTCAGAAATCAAATGTAAGAAGTGATAAGTCCTTTTTCCTTCTGATTTCTGATTTATGCAATCTGACTTTTTTATATTTTCTTTTGCTTCATTACTTATTTTTGCAAATTGGGATGTAATTTTTTAATCCACGAATTTGTATAAATGAAACCTGATGCGCACTCAAATGGATCTGAGCAACAGCTATTTAAACAGTTGTTTGATCAGTATTACGAAGCTATCAGGAATTTTTTGTTTTATAAATCAGGTGACTTAACCCTGTCTGAAGACCTTACGCAGGAAGCTTTTCTGATCCTTTGGAAAAAGCGTTCTAATATTAATCCCGACAAGGCGAAAAGTTATTTATATACCATTGCTAACAACCTCTTTCTCAATGAGATAAAGCATCAAAAAGTGGTATTTAAATTTCAGCAACAGCCCGTTTCGAATACCTTTAAGGAAACCCCTCAATTTCAAATGGAAGAGGAGGAATTCAAAGATCGTCTGATGAATGCAATCAACGATCTTCCAGAAAAAAATCGGGTTGTATTTTTAATGAATCGGATTGAGAAACTGACTTATAAAGAAATTGCGGACAGGTTGGATCTAAGCGTGAAGGCAGTGGAAAAAAGAATGCATAAAGCGCTGATTGAGTTACGGAAGTTGTCTTATAAAATATGATGAGACCTTCCAGATTTTGGAAACCAGGAAGGTCGTAATAAAAAAAGGTAGGGTTTTACCCCCCAAAGATGTTGAAGATATGTACCAGAAAATGTTTAAGATTCAATGAGCAAATCACCATCTAAAGAGGAATTACTTGCGTTGTGGCTTGAGGGAAAAATTTCTGAGGCAGAAATGGTGGATCATTTTGGCAAAAAAGAGTGGGAAGATTACAAAAAAATTCTTGAAACGACTGCAACTTTCTCCATCTCAGAAACGAACTCCAGGGCAGAAGCCTGGACCCGTTTATCGGCCAGAATGTCTGAAGAAGAAACACCCATCGTTTCCCTTAATACCAATAAATCCCGAAGGATATTTATCTCAACCGCCATTGCTGCAGCGATAACGCTGATTTTTGCAGTTCTGCTATTCAGACCTTCTTCAACAACTGTATTCAAAACAGGATCAGGCGAAAAGCTGACCTTTTATCTTCCTGATAGTTCTTCAGTCATTCTGAATGCAGAATCTTCGGTTAGTTTTGAATCCAGAAACTGGGAAAATAACCGGGTAGTCAATTTATCGGGAGAAGCTTTTTTTGCTGTGGAAAAGGGAAACCAATTTTCAGTAAAAACTTCACGCACAATTGTTGAAGTCCTTGGTACTCAGTTCAATGTATTCAATCGTGAATCCAAAGATCAAATAACCTGTTATCACGGCAAGGTCAGTGTAAGTAGCATAAGCGATCAAAACCATGATCAATCCAGAATTCTTACACAGGGAATGACTGCAGAAACCAGCACCTCAGGCAGCGTTGAAGTAACAACTTCCGTCATAAAGAAAACACCTGAATGGGCTGAGGGCAGATTCTCTTTCAATCAGGAACCCTTTGAAAATGTAATCGCTGAAGTAGAACGTCAATATGGTGTAACCATCGAATACCCTGAAATGAATACAACTTATACAGGGGCTTTCTTTGATAATGATCTAAAAAATGCTTTATTGCTGGTTTGTGAGCCGATGGGCCTTAATTATAAAATAGAAAATGAGACCCTCATCATACTGACTCACTCTCCCTAAATCCAAACGGTCTTGACATGGTACGGGTCAACCGAATTATAGGGTTTTTATTATTCCTTTGTATTTACCTGAATACCAAAGGTCAGGTATCTCTTTCCATTAATCAATCATTCGAAAATACACCTCTGAAGCAGGTTTTTGCTACGCTAAGTAATGAGTACAACCTTATTTTTGCTTATGACGATGGCCTGATCAATGGGAAAAATATCTCTGTCAAGTTAAAAAAACTCAACCTTCCCGATGCCTTGAATATTCTCCTTGAGAATACTGATCTGACTTACCGTATCATCAATGAAAACCAAATCATTATCAAAAAGGAAGTTGATCCTCATTCGGAAATTCCTTTAGCGCAAAGCAAATTTATTCTGGGAAAGGTTTATGATGAAACAGACCATCAACCCTTACAATATGCCAGTGTTTATTTAAGGAAAAGTAAAAAAGGGATCAATACAGATATCAACGGCTATTTCAACCTTCCTTATCCTTCTTATTTTTTCAATGATACGCTGGATATCAGTTATTTGGGTTTTCAAAAATATTCCATTCCAGTCAGGGAAATCACGCCTGGAAATCTACTCACCATTAACCTTTCTCCAAAAGATCACTCCCTAAATGACGTCATTATTTCGGACGGGAGTGAACAAACGATTAAAGTGTCTGATGGTGCCAGTGACATTGTTTTAAATCCCCGAAAAATCAGTGCACTATCTCCGATGGGTGAGCCTGATGTGCTCAGAGCCTTACAAAATTTGCCAGGTATTAGCAGTAATAATGAGTCTGCGTCAGAGCTTAATATTCGGGGAGGTTTTCCAGACCAGAATTTAATCCTGTTTGATGGAATTACCGTTTATCAGCCCGGGCATTTTTATGGTGTATTTAGTGCTTTTAATGCTCAGGCGACGAAAGATGTGCAACTCTATCGGGGAGGATTCAGCGCCAAATATGGAGGGCGCACCTCAGGTGTTCTTGATATTACAGGGAAACCGGGAAACCCTAAAAAAATTACGGGAGGAATGGGTCTGAATCTGATGAATGTCAATGCCTATCTGGAAACACCTTTATTTAAGAAAAAAGGAGCTTTATTAATTGCCGGAAGAAGATCTTTCTCTGATATCATCCAAAGCACTTTTTATCGTCAGCTTTTTAATAATATCTTTCAGCAAGGGTATATTTATAATCAGAAAAACAGATCTGTATATGACAGTCTGAATCTCCAGACTGATCCATCGTTTCTTTTTGATGATATTAACGCCAAATTTACCTACCAACTTTCGGATAAGGATTTGCTTTCCGTCAGCACCTACATGGGGCGGGATCTTCTTACTTATCATTCCAGCGAAAGTGTTACACCTGGCATAATCTCCTCTACAGCTGATACGCTCTTATTGAAAAATCGTGGGATTAGTACCAGTTGGGCCAGGCAATGGTCTCCTTCTTTTTATAGCAAAACGCTCATCGCTTACTCCAATTTTGAGCAGGAGCATATTTACAAATTTAGTCGGTGGGATAGTACAGGTAACGGATTCTGGTACAGATTTCCAAGAGAAAATCAGCTAACCAGTCTAAACTTCCGCCACGATCATGAGTGGAAAATAAATCCCAAACACGCTTTAAACTTCGGAGCTGAACTAACTGATTACAAGTTATCTTATCAGGATCGTTTATTTAGTGATCTCGGGCAACTGCTGGATGATAAAACCACAAGAGGAAGCTGGTTAGCTGCAGGCTATGGGGAGCATCTTTTCCGACCAGTGAAAAACTGGGAATTTGCCATGGGGATGAGGTATCATCGCTATAGCAAATCCACGAAAAATTATTTTGAACCCAGATTTTCCTTCAAAGGGAATCTAAACAATCACTTTAAGATCAAAGGTGCCTGGACCCGTCATTACCAGTTTCTTACCAATATTTTTGAGTTTAATGGCTTGAGTGTCGGAGAAAATTTCTGGGCTCTGGCAGATGATGATACCATACCGGTAGTAAATTCCGAACATTTTATTCTCGGTGGGGCTTATGAAAATAAAAACTTCCTGATTGATATAGAAATTTACCATAAAAACACTTCAGGGCTGATTACTTATGCGTATTTCCTCCCGGAGGACTCTATCGTAGATATCAATGATCTGGAAATCTTAAGGACCTATCTGACGAAAGATGGAAGTTCTGTTGCTCGCGGAATAGATATCCTCATTCAAAAAAAACAGGGAAATTATACAGGATGGCTGGGTTATTCACTGGCAAGAGTTGATGTATCTTTTCCGGATATCAATCAGGGGAAATTTTTCCCGGCTTCTCACGACCATCGCCACAAGCTTAACTGGGTAAATATGTATTCCTGGAAAAAGTTTGAATTTTCCCTTAACTGGACCTATTCCAGTGGAAAACCATATACCGATCTGGTAGAACAAAACATAGCCAGGACGAGCAATAACGAAGATATAAAAGTCAGCCTGGGAGAAAGAAACGCCAACCGCCTCCCCGCTTACCACCGCCTGGACTTCAGTACCACCTATCATATCTCTCCGCCAGATAATTCCTGGCACTCAAAAGTAGGGATAACGATCTTTAATCTGTATAATCGAAAGAATGTTCGGGATTTCCGCTACAATATTGTTACAGATCCAAAGAGAAATCAATCTCAGTTGGTGAGTATGAGTCGTAATTTACTGGGATTTAGCCCTACTCTTTTCCTGAACTTTGAATTTTAGGATCTTTTTTTTCAAATCATCTTAACCGTTTTTTGCAGTGCAAAACGCTTTTTTGCATTGAGGAGAAGGTATAACCCTTATTAAACTAAAAGTATTACTAACGCTAGCTTATGAAGTCAATCTTTTACCCACTCATCTTTCTATTGATATTTTCTTTTTCCCTGTCTGCTCAGGAAGCAGAAAATTTTTGGAATGATACCCAGGAGCCTGCACCAACCGAAAATGTAGAGCGATGGATCATTCCACAATCGTACAGAACACTAAAGCTTGATCTTCAGGGTATAACCTCATTTTTAGATGAAGCTCCTCTTGAAGGATCTTCGCGCCTCAATCCGCTGCAATTAGCTATCCCCTACCCCAATGGTCAGTCAAAGGATTTTTATATTGTGGAGTCTCCTATTATGGCACCAGAACTCGCGGCTAAATATCCGCAAATCCATACTTTTTATGGCTGGGCCACAGACCGTTCGGCAACCACACTGAGGATGGATATTACCCCAAAGGGGGTTCATGTCATGATTCTTGCTCCAGGTGAATCTGTTTTTATAGATCCCTATCATCAACATTCATCCAGGACTTATATCAGTTATTACAGAAAAGATTTTGCGGAAAAAATTAACGGAGAAGAACATCTTTGTCATTTTACTAATCAAAAAGGAGTTAGCTCCGAGTTTTCTAGCAACCTTACTGAAAGCTCAGGGGACCAACTTCTCACTTACCGGCTTGCCGTAGCCGCAACAGGAGAATACACAAACTTCCATGGAGGTACTGTACCTTCAGCTATGGCTGCCATTGTGACCACTGTTAACCGGGTCGTTGGTGTATATGAAAAAGAGGTATCTGTCAGAATGGAACTCATCGCCAATAACGACCTGATTATTTATACCAATGCTTCTTCTGATCCCTATAGTAATGGAAATGGTGGCACTATGCTTAACCAGAACCAGAACAATCTCAATAATGTCATTGGAGCCGCGAATTACGATAGTGGACATGTATTTAGCACTGGCGGAGGAGGAATAGCAGGTCTGGGAGTTGTTTGTACCGGGCAAAAAGCCCAGG
>JAGQVA010001058.1 GCA_020438265.1 Bacteroidota bacterium | reverse complement strand
AGTTAATTACCTCCAGAACTTTGACCATCGTTGCATCCGGATCTGCATTTGAAGCAAGCTCCAGTTCAGAGCAAATAGCTATCTCCGTATCTTTTAGCACTTTTATTTCAACAAAATCTTCACAAAGATTCCGATGCTGGTGAAGAAGATCCCTGACTGCCCTGACGACATTCTCCTCAGTAAGCTCAACGGGGTTGAGAGGGTCCAGGTCAAGCAATACCTTATATAATCCATTGATATGAAGGGGAATAAATCCGTTTTCCTTTTGTGGATTCACATAAGAAAGACGGCTTCTCTGGCAATCAATTTCCACATCCACCTCTGATTTATCCGCGATTTCAAGCCAGACATTTCGGACACCATCAATATCCAGGATCAGTTTCCTGAAATCCAGAATTGTCAGCGGGTTAGCACTGAGAATTTGTGCGGGTGTAAAAAAATTATCTTCCTGTTGTCCATCGGCCAAATTCCGGGCAAAAAGCTCTTTATCAGGCAGTTGATTCCGGTAGCCAATATCCATAATGGCATAAGACAATACTTCCAGGATAGTGATACCCGGGTCGTGAATATTATGGTCTGTCCAGATTTTCCCAGAAAGCTGCGCAATGCGATTCCGCCCCAGAATGCGAAGTTTGTCAAAATCGAGGTACTCTGGGAGGTGAGAATTATCCGGTAATATGGTTTGCGCTTCTGGCATGTCAATTACATTAAAATGATATTCAAATTTATGTGGTGGCTGTGGAAGGGTAACAACATTCCGTAGCCGTAAAATTCATCCGTCCCGGAACCAAAATGGAACGGGCGGAGGTTGCAGTGATTTCTGCTACATTCTTTTTATCCGAACCGAACATCGCAAAATCCTTTACATACTCGATATAAGGCTGCTTTTCAATAAAACCCAGAATGGTTGACCGGAAAATGCGCCCGCCAAAGGCTATGGAAGCAACCGGATCAAAAGCCCAGGGAGCCAAAAACTGCTGTATATCCTGTTTGAGTTTTTCCAACAGAAAAGTCTCATCACCTCCTTCCACAAAGCTTATTTTTCCAGATAGATTGATATTCTCATAATCCGGATTCAGGACCTTCAATCGAACAAAAGGAGAAGTCTTTTTTCGGATCAGTTTTTCAATATCCTTTAACAAAGCCACATTGGCTCTGGGTTTAAGGCGGTTTGCTGACGGGATTTTTTGCAGATTGGGAATCACAGCGATCACCACAAACCCGGCGGCCAAATGATTGTCCTGAGAAGCGCCAGCCATTCGCCCCAGCGTATGTGTGATACATTTCGTCTTGTAAATCTGCGGAAAATGCTCCAATACGAGCCTTTCATAATCAAATAATGTTACAGCACGACCTTTATGTCTGAGTCTTTCGCTTACCCGGGTATAAAAAGAAATATTTTTTTCCTCGGGTCTGCCTCCAAATGAATCATAAAATTGATTCACGGCTTCTATCTCCTCAAAAGAATCAACCGCTTCGGTAATGGTGCCCGCTTCCAGAGGTTTGGCCAGACGCTCCAGGTCATTACCCCGATTGACAAAACGAACCCTCGCTGCCTGGGTATGAATGTCAATGGTTTCACTAATTGCAATCGCCCGCTCATAGACAGAGACCTTTAACCAGAATAATTCAGGCGATAAAATCGTATTCTCCCGGTTGATATTCCGGGGAATCTTTATGTCAATAATTCCGGATTTTATCAACCCATTGGTTTCATCAGAAAGGATATCAAATCCCTGCTCCAGGGGTATCCATGTATTATTTGCTAAAAAACTCCACCTGACTACTGCCTGTTCGGTAAAAGGATCAGCGGTAGACTCTGCCATCTGGAACAACAGGTGCAAAACACTGCCAGGCCGGAGGTTGTTGATACCAATAAACAGATTTCCTTCATCTGTAAATGGGGGCAATAAATCGGGATTTTCCGCTTTCAGGGAGAATTGTTGATAGTTTTGACCGAAAGGATAGAGATGAAAAAATGCAGGCTGATTACCAGCAGATTTCGCCTTATAATCCATACTCAGACTTGTTATTTCGGGAGTATAGGGCTCTTTCGGGACCGGAATGTAAAACTTATTATATGATTTCAGATATGCTGTTTGATCCTCATTCTGCTTATAAAACTGGGGAAATATATTAGCAATTT
>JAGQVA010001057.1 GCA_020438265.1 Bacteroidota bacterium | reverse complement strand
AGAGCGGTCAGGTGAGTACCAAGGCCTATCGATTCGATGCCGGCACTATTAATCATTTCCTGATGACCTACCAGCTCAACCACCGAAATCGCCACCGCACACGCGCCTCCAAGGCCATTAAAGATCGAGACCAATTGTGGCATGTCGGTCATGGCGATTCGCTTGGAGGCCAACAGACCGATCACAGATCCGATGGCAAGGGCCACCAGAATTAAAATATAGTTATTATCTCCTTTTTCAAGTGGGAGAATCAGTGTTACCAGAATGGCAATTCCCATTCCGGCAGCAGCCCATAGATTGCCCTGTCTGGCCGTCTTGGGGCTACTCAATTGGCGGAGACCAATAATAAAAAGGATGACTCCGGCCAAATATCCAAGATTAACAATTTGGGTTAGCATGGGCTTTATTTCTTTTTCTTAAACATTTCCAGCATTCGGTTGGTGACGGCATGACCGCCTACGACGTTGATCATCCCCAGGATAATGCCGATAAATCCCAGAGACATAGCGAGGTAATCACTGGATTCGGCCTGACGAATCAGGAGAATCGCTCCAATAATCACTACCCCGCTAATCGCGTTTGCCCCCGACATCAATGGTGTGTGTAATACTGTGGGGACGTTGGATATTAGTTCGAATCCCAGAAAACCAGCCAAGATCAGTACATAAATCATGGTCAGGTTTTCTGCAATAAATTGGAATATAGGATCCATAAATAGATTTTGTTAGTCGTTAGTGTTAGCTTCCGCCTTAGGTTTTCCAAAGTAGGTTCCCGCCACGATCTCGTTGCTGTAATCAATTCCTTCGATTCCGTCTTTAAAAACATAATTGAAGAAGTTGAGCACGTTATTGCTATACATTTTGCTTGCGTCTTTGGACACCTCTCCGGGAAGATTGGAATTTCCGATAATGGTAACGCCATTGCGGACAATGGTTTTGTCATTTTCTGTCAGTTCGCAGTTACCACCGGTGATCGCTGCCAGATCTACAATCACACTACCGGGCTGCATGGCTTCAACAGTAGCTTTCTCGATTAATATCGGCGCTTTTCTTCCGGGAATATTAGCTGTAGTGATAATCACATGTGCTTTAGATGCTTTTTCGTGGATTAATGCCTTCTGACGGTTTTGATATTCTTCCGTCTGAGTGATGGCATAACCACCAGCAGCGAGATCCTCCTGAGCTCCTTCCACTTCGACAAATTTGGCTCCAAGACTTTCTACCTCTTCCCGGGCCGCAGACCGCACGTCAAAGGCTTCTACAATCGCTCCGAGTCTCCTGGCCGTAGCAATCGCCTGAAGGCCCGCCACTCCTGCACCTAGAATCAAAACTCTCGCAGGAGGAATAGTACCTGCCGCCGTCATCAGCATCGGAAAATGCGAAGGGAGATGATTGGCAGCTGTAAGCACCGCCTTATAACCTGCAATCGAAGCCATGGAAGACAAAATATCCATCGACTGGGCAATGGTGGTTCGGGGAATGCGATCAAGGCTAAAAGGAATAATATCACTTGTAACCAGCTTGTCTGCTAATTCCTTGTCTCCCAGTGGATTAAATAGGGAAATGACGATCTTCCCTTTTGGCAGCTTACTGAGCTTATCCCATGAAGGAGGATGAATAGAAATGATAATGTCAGCAGAAGATAAAATTTCTGCCTGTTCGGCTAACTGGGCGCCTGCTTCCTGATAATCTGCATCTGAGAGCATTGCCCCTGCCCCGGCTCCTTTTTCAACCAGCACCTGATTTTCTTTATCAATCAGCTTTTTTGTGGTTTCCGGAGTAATAGAAACCCGGGCGTCGGTTTGTTCTTTTAAGACCCCAATGATCATAAATACGAATTTGGGTAATAGTAATTAGTTATAGCAAATAAAGAGTATTTTGCATAAATGCAAAATGATTTATGGTTTTGGACTGAATGGAGATGTATGGTTAGTTGGGTGAGGTTATTGATTTAAGTCATAAAAAAATAATAACAAATAGAAAATGCCAAAGTAGCTTTCATTAAGTCAGTTAATTCACTTTTCCATTTGTCATTTGTGATTATTTACTTTTACTTAAAATGATTATTTGACAAATGTTGTGGAGTGAATTCTTCCTTAGGCGAAGCCTTAAAAGTTTTCCCATGGTCAGAGAATCACGAAAGTTAAAT
>JAGQVA010001056.1 GCA_020438265.1 Bacteroidota bacterium | reverse complement strand
GTTATTAAAGGTATAACCAGTGAAGCGGGAATACGTTCTATTCCTACTTATGCTTTATGCGGTAGCCTGGAAGCAGATCCCGAATTGATTGAAGAATTGGGTCTGGTCTACGCAGCATCAGTAATCAATCGTCCTATGAGCCTGGAAGAAGCATTAGCTTCTGGCTATGAAGCCGTAAAATTTCACGCTTTTCAGTTAGGACGGTTGTTGAAGGAAAATTAGTTAATTACATTTGACCTATGAAGCAATATTTACCCCTGTATTTTATCACAGTATTGATCGGATTGGTTGCCGCCTGTCAGTCTGAATCAAATAAAGAGCCGAATGCTGCTCAGTTGGCGGAGGAAGTGATGGCTATTCACGATGAGGTGATGCCCAAAATGAGTCAGATTTTTTATTTGAAAGATTCTCTGAACAAGTATATGAATCATTGGGATTCTTTGGGAGAAAATGCTGAAAAAATAGCTCAGTTTAAAGAGGCCGTGAGAGCGCTTGATCAAGGTGATAAAATGATGATGAACTGGATGCGAAATTATAAAATGCCAAAAGAAGGAGATAACTCTCCTGAGACAATTGGTTATTTGCAAATGGAAAAAGAAAAAGTGGAAAAGATGCGTGATACCATTCATTCAGCTCTGGAAAAAACCCAACAATTATTAGCCGATGAAATCAAAGAATGAGTTTTTTGTTTTAAGCCTATCACTTTTATTACTGGCAGCATGTAGCCCGGACAAACCCAAAAACCTTCCCTATCTGGGGATTAAAGATGTGACAGCAAACGGAGATACACTTTTTCATACCATTCCCCCATTCGCATTTTTAGATCAGGATAGTGCTTTAATTACAGAAGCTGATTTTGAAGGGAAGGTATATATCACTGATTTTTTCTTTACAAGCTGCCCTTCTATTTGCCCGAAAATGAAATCCCAAATGATACGGATTCATGATGAATTTTTGGATGATGATCGGTTGGTTTTGCTTTCTCATACCATTGACCCTGAGAATGATTCGGTGGCAGTGCTTAAAGCCTATGCTGATGCCCTCGATATAAAAACTTCCAAATGGCACATGGTTACGGGAGATAAAAGAGCCATTTATGATATGGCTAATAAATATTTGGTTAGTGTAGCAGAGGATAATCAGGCACCCGGAGGATTTGTTCATGGAGGGCATTTTATTCTGATTGATACCCAAAAGCGAATCAGGGGGTATTATGACGGGACAAAAGAAGATGAAGTAAATCAGCTGATGGAAGACGTAACATTTTTATTAGATGGAAAAAAAGGGAATTAGTCTAAAAACAATCATTTTATTTTCCTGGCCAGTGTTGCTGATATTGGGGCTATTGATTTGGCGGTTTTCTTCCAAAGGTGAAAATCGAGCGGGGAAGAAACTATATCAGATGTATTGCAGCAATTGTCACATGGAAAAAGGGGAAGGATTGAGAAATCTGATTCCTTCGTTGGAAAATTCCTCTTTGATAGATCAGAGCCCGGAAAAGCTGGTTTGCCTGATCAGAAATGGCCTTGATCCTGAAAATCCTACCGCTCAAAATCCGAATATAAAACTGGTTATGCCAGCACATCCGACGCTCACAGCTAATGAAATTACATCTTTGATACAGTATTTACAGCAAAGTTGGGATAGCCAAAAACCTTTGATATCTTTTCAAACTGTCGAAAACGAGATTAACAATTGTCCATAATGAATTATCAAACCTTCGCCCTTACCATAGAAAATCACATTGCTCAGGTTGTGTTTAACCGTCCCGATAAAGCAAATGCCCTTAATCAGCAGGCCTGGGACGAAATGAAAGCCATTTTTGAAGAGCTGGATAAAAATGAAGAAGTAAGAGTTATTGTATTGAGTGGAGAAGGCAAACATTTTTGTGCCGGTATTGATTTGGCTTTATTGATGGATGTAAGCAGGGTGCAGGGAATCAAGTGTGAAGGCAGGAAAAGGGAAAAAATCAGAGACATGGTTTTTGGCTTGCAAGCACCGATTAATGCCATTGAAAAGTGTAGAAAGCCGGTTTTGACGGCAATTCATGGTGGTTGTATCGGGGGAGCAATTGATATTATTTCTGCTTGTGATATGAGGTATAGTGTGGATGATGCCTATTTTACTGTAAAGGAAATTGATATGGGAATGG
>JAGQVA010001055.1 GCA_020438265.1 Bacteroidota bacterium | reverse complement strand
GAGCCATAAATTTCTTCAGCCAGAAATTGGCTTCACGGTGATTTCCCAGTTTTTCGTAGATCTCGGCAAATACTTCATAATAGACAGTAAGCGGATTCTGCTGCCCTGTTTCCACCATGATTTCGTAACCTGCCTGAGCCGCCTGAAGCGCTTCTGAAGCACGTCCAAGTTTTATAAAAGAATTGGCTTTATTGATCAGGGGAAAAACAAGGTTTGGACGGCGGTTGACAGCTTTTAATGCAATAACAGAACGATCAGCCCAGATAATCGCCTCTTCATACTTTTCCTGTTTAATCAGCAAATTGGATATTCCTCCCATGATTACCCCTGCCACAAAATGATTTTCCAGCTTTTCTGCCAGTTCTGCGCCTTTTTTAGAATACGAGATAGCAGAATCAATCATTTCGTAGGAACCATTTATTCTATAAGATCCAAAAGCTACAGCAAGATTATTATATGTGTAAATCAGTTTCTTCTCATCACCGATTTGTATCCGTATTTCCACCGCCTTTTTCAGGTATTCTATTCCTTTTTCATGCAAATTCTGATGCACATATAAATTCCCGATATTGGAGTAAGCACTGGCAACGGAAGAATGATTGCCCAACCGACTGTGAATTTCCAGCGCAATCAAATAATAATGAATAGAAGAATCTGCTTCATACAAAAGGTCATAAATTCGGGCAATGCCATTAGCGGTAGTCGCAATTTCTGATGAATCATTTACCCTTCGGTGAAAGGCCAGTACTTCCTGATAAAGAGAAAGGGCCTGACGTGAATCACCTTTATCTTCGTGATATTTGGCAAGTAAAAACCGGGAAAGATTCAGCGCTTTTTTATCCCCCGATTCCCGACCCAACTCCTCCAATGTATCCGCAAAAGCAGGAGCGGCTTCCAGATTTTTCTCAATCATAGACTGAGCCAGTTCAAAATAAAGCTGATTGCGGCGAATATCATCCTTTTCAGCTAAAAAAGCCTGCCTGAGACTGTCCGCCTGGCTCCAGGAAAATGAAGGGAGAAAGGATAAAACATAGAGTATGAGAAGTCTTCCGGCCATAGGATATAATAATCTCTCTCAAATGAGGATAATACGCATATATGCGTAGTCAAATTACAAAATTCCACTGAGGTAAACATGGATAGTAGCCCCCGATCTTTGGGTCATCAAACATTTTAATTTTTATAACAATGAACAAAACACTCAAATCAATCGGTTTCTTATTTATCCTGGTTTTAACTGGAATTCAAATGTATGCTCAGAGCGGTGGAGCCCTTTGGGTAGGTAGCGGAGGCGGTCAAAGAATGGCCATTATGCAAATCCATGTGCCTCCCATTCTGAAAGGAGAGGAAAGTGCCCAGACGCTCACTCATACTGAAGAATATGATTCCGGAAAATTAACCGGAGTTTTGACAGTCAGGCATAACCCGGATGGAAAAATTGTTTCTATTTCATTTAAAACCCCGACCCCTGAACTTGTGAATCCCAGAGGGCTTGAAACCACTGATATGAATAGTGATCTCCTCCCTAAATGTCCTCCTGTAAGCGTTTTCTGCGGAATATATTGGGCGATTCAAATACCAGGTAACTAGAATCTCACTTGTCTCAACCCGATGGTTTTGCGTGAAGCCATCGGGTTAAATGGTTTTCCTTTCAATATTAAAAATTAATAGATAAATTAGGCTCCGTCAGATTAAAAATTTATTCAAGCTACTATTACATGTTAAATCTTTCTGTAATCCTGGAGGACAGTGCGCGTCGGTTTGCCAACTCCCCTGCTTTTACTTTTATGGGTAATTCTCTCACCTTTGCTCAGGTGAATGGTGCAGCCAATCAAATCGCCAATGGTTTGAGAAGTAAGGGAATTAAGCCCGGAGATAAAGTGGCGTTGAGCTGCTTTAATTTGCCTTATTTCCCTATGATTTATTTTGGGATATTAAAAGCGGGAGCAACGGTTGTGCCTTTGAGTGTTTTGCTGAAAAAAGATGAAATTGCCTACCACCTTCAGGATAGTGATTCCAAGGCCTATTTTTGTTTTGTAGGTACGGATGAACTACCCATGGGGCAAATGGGGTATGAAGGGTTTCAGGAAGCGCCTGAATGTGAGCACTTTTTTATGATTATGCCTAAGCCTGATATGCCTTCGGCGATTAA
>JAGQVA010001054.1 GCA_020438265.1 Bacteroidota bacterium | reverse complement strand
TATCAATATTGCTTTAAGTCTGGGAGAAGGGCAGCCTCAGCCGCTGCGCATTTACCCGAATCCTACTACCGGTAAAACAACGATTGAACTGGGAGCTTATCGTGGAAAAGAGGCAAGGCTAAGTTTGTTTGATATCGCGGGTAAACAAATATTCACGCAGGCAGAGGTAATACAGGAAAAAATGGAACTGGATATTTCTGCTTTACCCACAGGTGTATATATTGTTTTGGTGAAAATTGATCATCAATATTTCAGGTCGAGGTTATTAAAGGATTGATAAAAAATTCAAATTTAAACGCCGTAGGGACGCAAAATTTTGCGTCCCTACGGCGTTTAAAAACCCACATCATTTTATTATATTTCCAAATTCCTGAACAAAAGATAGTTACCTTTTGCCCCATTTGGGAATAAATAAAAGACAGACTCATTTCTAACTTCACAAGAGAAACACTATGAATTTTCGTCTATTCTTCATTTTGATGCTGGTTTCCGGCATCGCAACCGCTCAACCTGCCTATAAGATCATGATGAATGATCTCAACGTCAATTTCTACGACGTGGTCAAAGAGGCAGAACAGTATTTTCAAACTCATCCTCGTGGTCAGGGTTCCGGCTGGAAAGGCTATCAGCGTTGGAAAGCGGAAAACGAATCCAAATATTATCCTTCAGGAGATCGTGCCAATGCAGATCATCGCATCGCTGAAAAAGCCTATCAGAATTTTGTAAATCAAAACATCACTGAATCAACAGCTTTTGATAATGGATGGCGCGATCTGGGACCCTATGCAGCCAATAATATCACTACGGGTTATAATTCCGGAATTGGTCGGGTGGAATGTCTTTGGGTAAATCCTGCCAATGATCAGCATATTTACATGGGTTCGCGAAGTGGAGGTTTCTGGCGCACAACTGACGGAGGGAATACCTGGCAGAATACGACTGATTTTCTGGTTGCTTCAGGAGTGAACACAATGGCAGTAAACCCGAATAACCCCGATTCAATTCTGATTAATGTGCAGAATGGAGGGAATTCCACGTCTCACGGAATCTATCGTTCAACGGATGGAGGCCTTACCTGGAACCCTACTAACTTTATCCCTTCCAACCTGAGTTGGGGAGGACTGGGAACCAATGACCGGATATTTAAAATCGCCTATCATCCAACTATTACAGGTTTGGTTTTCGTGGGAACTTCTCAGGGTTTTTACCGCTCAACAAATGATTTGGCAACCTCATCAATAGTATTAAATCCCAGCGAGGTAACTGATATTGAATTTCACCCGACCAATCCCAATATTGTTTATGCCTATGATGACTATTTTTTTGGATCTAACCAGGATGTAGTTATGATTTCAACCAATCAGGGAGTAAGTTTCAATCAGGGAGGAACCCTTTCCGGGAATAGTGGAGCTACAGGTTTTCTGGCTACCAGTCCGGCTTGCCCCAACTGTGTGTATGTGGGGTCATCAAATGGAATTTGGAAATCTACCAATAGTGCGACTTCCTTTTCCTTTGTAAACAATCCTTCCCAGAGTTGCCGTGGATTTGCCGTTTCTGATTTGAATGATAATAATATCCTGTATGGTTATGTAGATCTGGAAGCTTCCACCAATGGAGGAGCTACTTTTAATCAGGTTTCCTGGTGGTATAACCTTAGTCCTGACGGCACCTATGTACACGCTGATTTAAGAGCAGCGGAATGTGTGAATGGCGTTTTTTATGTCGGAACGGATGGTTATCTCGCAAAAAGTACAAATAATGGAACCTCCTGGACGCGGTTAAATGAGGGTACGAATATCAGAGAAAATTACGCAGTAGGAATAAGCCAGTCTAACCGGGCTGTACACATGTCTGGTTCTCAGGATAACGGAACCTCTATTTTAAATGATAATGGCTGGATTGAATGGAATGGAGGAGACGGAATGGAAGCAGTCATTCAGACCCTGAATGAAGACTGGATGATCGGAAGCTGGCAATACGGTACCCGTCAAAGAACGCAGGATGGAGGACAGACCCGCCAGAGTATCGGCACCCCGCAAAGTGGTTCCAGTCAGGCATATTGGGTGTCTCCACTGTTGTATGATTATAATGATCAAATGACTATTTACCACTTCAGCGACAGTGTTTTCAAGTCAGATGAATTTGGTGGAAAC
>JAGQVA010001053.1 GCA_020438265.1 Bacteroidota bacterium | reverse complement strand
GCAGAAGGTAATTTGTGGGTGGTAAATAACTCAGGTTTGATCATTGAAAAATATGATCGGAATGGCAAAAAAGTCCTGGAGGTTCCATTACCCAAAAAAGATGGATGGACGAGCATGCAATCAGGTACTGATCATTCAGTTTTAATTGCAGAGCTGGAGGAACTATATGTATTGGATAAAGGAGAGAAAGTGCTTAAATCTCACCCAATAAATGCCCTGGTTCCAGATGATGAAAAAAAGCTCCATATATTAGATTTTATACAGAAAAAAAATAAAGACATCTGGCTGGTTGGTGAAGATAGAAGATTTTCTCATTATGAAGCCCGGACAAATCGATTATTTAATTTCAGGGAAAATCTGAAAGATGTCATTCCCAATAGTATCGTACTTCGTCGGATATTCCAGGATAATGCGGGAGTGATTTGGCTCGGTACTCATCTGGGAGTGATTAAAGTAAATCCACAAAAGACTTTATTTGAGACCTATTTGTCGGGAAAAGAAGAAATTTGTAGCGGCTATTGTAGTTTTCGTGGTATAACAGAAGACGAAAGTGGGCATATTTACGCTTCATTTTATAATAGTATTTTTAAGATTAACCCTGAATCCGGAACTACTTCTTTTCCTTTTCCGGAAGTTCAATTTACTCCCTTTGGACTTGAGTATCAGGATGGAACATTGATTTTGAATAATGGGAATGGGCTGGATCTGACCACAGGTCTCATGGAGGATGTCTTTATGGATACTAAAATGGCTATGGACCTGGGAATATTTGCAAGGGATAACCTGGGGCGGTTATGGTGGGGATGGGGTGGAGAATTACACTTTCTACATAAGCATGAAGGAAAATCTTTCTGGCAAAAGGTTCCTGAGGTAAATCTGACTAACCCAATTGTCGATATCAAATATGATACCTTTGGCCATAAGTTATGGCTGGGCACAGCCTTTGCCCTCTTTTCTTATGAGACAGATACCTGGGAATATGAAGTGTATGACGAAAGTGTGCTTGGGGAAAATATCAGTGTCAGGTATTTACACCCTGATGGAAAGGGGAATCTTTGGATCGGAACAGATTATGGCCTGGTTTTCTTTGATCCAGCTACCGGGAAACTAAAAAAATACACGGATAAGGATGGAGTTTCCAATAATTATGTAGCTACCATTTTACCGGAAGGAGATTCTTGTTTGTGGTTAGGTACAAATCTGGGACTTTCGAGATTTAGTATTCAATCCGAATATTTTCTGAATTTTTTCGAAGAAGATGGCCTGGCACATAATGAATTCAACAGGAGATCAGCATATAAAGCTAAAAGCGGTCAGTTTTTCTTTGGAGGAATTCGGGGAATAACTGCTTTTTATCCCAAGGAAGTGATGGCACAATATGAGGCCAGTCAACAATCCGGTAAAGTGGTTCTGGCTTCTTTTAGTAAAACCAGCCATCAGAAGGATAGTAGTATTACCAACCTTTTTGCAGGTGATGAGCCAAAGATTGAGGTTTTTTATCATGACAAATCTTTTGAACTGGATTATGTTCTGACGGATTATCGAAATCCCGAAAAAATACTTTACAGCTACCAACTGGAAGGTTTTGAGGATACCTGGTCCAGGCCCTCCAAAAGAAACTCGGTCACTTTTCATAGCCTCCCTGCAGGAAAATACACCTTTAAAGTAAAAGCCAGGGATGCAAGAGGCGGGTGGAATCCCAATATGTTGGCGGTTAAGATTACTGTTTATCCTCCCTGGTGGGAAACCTGGTGGGCATATACACTATATGCTCTGATTGGGTTGGGACTGTTAGTCGGTATCTATTATTTTTTGGCACGCAGGTTACAGCTCAAGGCACAGTTGGAGATTGAAAAAGCCAATGCAATCAGGCTCAAAGAACTGGATATCTTCAAAAGCCGGTTATTTACGAATCTGACTCATGAATTCCGTACGCCATTGACCGTAATTTTGGGGATGTCTGACAAGGTGGAAAAAGAGCCTGACACATATTTAAATGATGGATTAAAGCTTATCCGTCGTAACGGGAAAAATATGCTTCAGCTTATCAATCAACTGCTGGATCTTTCCAAACTGGAAACCAACTCTTTTAAGCTGAAACCCATCAATGGGGATATTGTCCCTTTTGCCCGATACGTGACAGCCTCTTTCCAGTCC
>JAGQVA010001052.1 GCA_020438265.1 Bacteroidota bacterium | reverse complement strand
GAAAAATATTCCGAGAGGAAAATACAGGATTTTGACTGAAAAGGAAATTCGGTTTTTGAAGATGATGTAATTGAAATTTTTGCCAGGTAATTTGCTTTATGTAAATATGCGCGAAGCGCAAAATGTGGGTCTGTCATCCTGAACGAAGTGAACGCCTTTGGCTGATCTCACAATCAGGTAAAATATTGATATTTAAGCATTTATGCAATGAGATTCTTTGCGAGCTCTCAATGACAGATTTGACTCATTATAACTCCCCCAATAAAAACTGATTCATCAACTCTGTCGAAGCCCCAACTCCATCGGTTGCCCTGATTAATTTCTTCATTCTTGCAGCATTTTCCACATAAGAAGGCTTTTGAATCTTCTTCAGCGCCTTCAATAATCGCCTCTCATTCAAAGCAAATATGGGAATTCTGATAGCCATTCCGGCCTGGGCGATTCCATCGATATTGGCTTGCTGTTCTGCCTGAAAACCAATTCCCACTACGGGAGTTCCGGCCCATACAGCCGTTTGAATCGTGCCCTGTCCGCCATGCGTTACTGCAATATCAGCCATTTCATTGACCAGATGGGCAGGCAAATAACGGCAGGCAAAAAAATTGTCCGACGGAGGCCCAAGTTCCTCAGGATCGAGAATAGTCGTCGTTGAGCAAACCACATTCAACTCTGGGACAGAACGAAGTGTCTTGATGATCATTTTCAGCGTCTCAGGAAACCCCGAACTTCCCAAAGAACAAAAAATATTAATCCCTGGTCTTTGATATACCTTTTTTACCTCTTCCGGCACAGGCATATCCATCATCGCGAAAATAGGTCCTGTATAATAATAACCAGGAGTTAATTTCTCAGCAGGCAACCCGCTCATTTCCGGCATATCAGGCAGAAGCGTAATATCCCCCCTTACCAGGGTGGTAATATTATAAATCGGATCTAACCCGAACTTTTTCCTCACCTTGTTAAAAGAAGATAGAGAAGCCTTTGCAGAATCACCCAACAAGACCTTTTTCATGATTTTTCGCTTTATCCAGCCCGGAAGGACATATTGCATGAAAACATTCTTTTCCATGGTATTGGGCATATTATAAAGCTCTTCCTGAATAAAAGCAGGACAATTGACCGTCGGAACCTGCGTAACCATGGGTAATTTTGCATAAGGAACAGAAATCATACAACTCAGACTCAGCCCCGCATATACACCATCCGGTTTGAAATCCGCAAATGCCTCCAGATCCGCCTCCACCATCTGCGTCCATTCTTCCTCACTGATAGGCAATGGCGTCCCAACGGGTGCTTTATAACGATTGATATCCATGATAATCTCATGTTGCTCCCAACTCATTTCTGGCTGGAGATTGACTGACTCTATCCCTGCTTCGGAAATACGGTGCGTATGGACGCCGCCATGATTAAAAAACTTCACAGTAGCTCCCGTACCAGCCATGCCTTTGGCAGTTTCCAATGCACGGGTAAAATCGCCGAGATTATGGCCGTAGGAGAAGAAAGCCCATTTGAGGTTCTGGATTGATTTGCTCATTTTTTGGGGTTGTTTAAGAAGAGGCTAATTTAGGGCTATGAATGAAAAAAACCATTCTCCCGAAGTGAGCAGGATGGGATTTCGTCAAAATCGGGTAAATTTATCTTTTAAATAGAAAAAGAAATCTATATCATTAATCCGAAAATGATGAAAAACAAAAAAATAATCCTGACAATCGTCTCCCTTATTGCAATCTTATCTTTCATAGGTTGCCGTTCTCAGCAAGAACAAAAACAAGCGGAAAAACAAACCAATGATTCTCAACAAAAAGAAACGAGAGATGATATTGGTGTAGGTGCAAAAGCTCCTGCAACAGCAGAAATCTACTTTGATGGCACGCGGGAAATGCTGGACGAAAAATGGACTTATTGGGAAGGACCGCGTCTTGGTGCCGAACTCCCCATTAAATGGGCAATTGAAGATGATCCTGTCGATGATGGCACAGTGATGAATTCCAATGACCCTGCGGCAGCAGGAGGATTATACGGCGCTGCTGACATTGTCACTAAAAAGAAATTCCGCGATTTCCGCCTCCACGTCGAATTTTTGATTGCCAATGAAGGCGGAAACAGCGGTGTTTATCTTCAAAACCGCTACGAAATTCAGGTATTGGATGGCGATT
>JAGQVA010001051.1 GCA_020438265.1 Bacteroidota bacterium | reverse complement strand
TGTAATCTGAATGGAGATAAAAATCGCAGGAACCATAAAGGCAAAAATCAATACGCAATATTGGGCCACCTGTGTATAGGTAATTCCTTTCATTCCCCCCAATACAGCGTAGAAGAAAACAATCCCAATTCCTATTACTACGCCCCATTTAAAATCAATTTCCAGAAAACGCGAAAAGGCAACACCAACTCCTTTCATTTGCCCCACGATATAGGTAAAAGAAACAAAAAGCGCACAAATCACAGCCACCAGACGGGCCCAGTTAAAGTCATCCTTTTTATCACTGGCATAACGCGCACCGATAAAATCAGGGACAGTAAATTCGCCAAATTTTCTGAGATAAGGAGCTAATAACAAAGCCAGAAGCACATAACCACCTGTCCATCCCATGAGGTATACTCCCCCATCATAACCCATAAAAGAAATCAGTCCTGCCATAGAAATAAAAGATGCAGCCGACATCCAGTCTGCCGCTGTGGCCATTCCATTAGCCAGAGGAGAGACGCCTCCACCAGCAACATAAAAATCACTGGTAGATTTCGCACGGGTCCAGATCGCGATTCCAATATAAAGAGCGAAGGTCAGGCCGACCATGACAAAAGTCCATATTTGTAGAGATGACATAAATGCAGAGTTATTAGTAGTTTTTGGGGTTAGCTAATTAGCTGTTAGATTTTTGCTTTTAGCTGTTGGAGGGTTTATTTTTCGTCAATATCATATTTTTTGTCAAGTCGATTCAGGAGAACGACATACACAAAAATGAGTACAACGAATACGTAAATTGACCCTTGCTGGGCAAACCAAAATCCCCAGGTTCCCAGGGCATCTTTAAACATAATTCCGGCTCCATAAGAGGCGAGAAACCAGACAGTCAGGAGCATCAGAATATATCTGATATTGGTTCTCCAATACTTTTTTACATCTTTCTCCATAGTTTCAGACTTTTGTTTTCTTCTTTTATCCTTATACATAAATGCATATTTCAAAAGGTAAAAACAAATTTCTGTAAAAAGAAGAAATCCTTATCCTGTGGTATGATGAAAACCTTTTCATTTAGTCCATCCAACTCACAGATAAGCTGGATGGACTAAAAATAAAAGTGCGTTATTCTTCATTTTTACTACCACGGCCATTCGTCCGATTTTTCATATTCATCGGCTGGCCGGTAGTTTCAAGTACATTCAGCCACAATTCCCCTTCAAGGTCAATCTTTTTCCGCTCTGAGATAGCCAGGTCAATAGGCAGGTAAATAAATTTATTATTTCTTCTACCAATAACGAAATTTGTCTTACCAGCCATCGCTCCGTGAACACCATGAAGGCCCAGTTTATTACAGAAAATACTATCACTGGGGGTGGCGGGCGCACTTCGGATGATATAACTGGGGTCAATATATTTGACAGTAGCATCCAGTTTTTGCTGAGCAAAATATTTTAAAAACTCATCCTTTAATAACAGGCCGATATCCTGATGAAGAATATTTCCGGACCTATCCTTCCTGACCTCATGCTCTTTAAACAGAGATTGTCCGGCTCCTTCAGCAACCACAATCAGACAATGGTGTTTATCAAGCAGACGCTGATGAACAACTTCGAGAAGTCCTTTTTTTCCATGAAGGTCAAATTCACTTTCTGGCACCAAAACCAGATTTACCTCTGGCATGGAAAGAGCCGCATTTGCAGCGATAAAACCAGAATCCCGTCCCATCAGTTTGACAATCGCAATCCCGTTATAAGCGCCCTTGGCTTCATTGTGCGCGTCCCTGATAATCGGGCTGGCCACGGTAAAAGAAGTTTCAAAACCAAAGGTCTTTTCGATATGATTGATATCATTATCAATGGTTTTGGGTACTCCGGCTACAGAAATTTTCAGCCCACGCCGCTCAATTTCCTGGCTGATTTCCATCGCTCCATGAAGGGTGCCGTCCCCTCCGATTGTAAAAAGGATATTGATATTATGCCTTTCCAGGCAGTCTACAATCGCCGAAGTATCCTGTTTTCCCCGTGAAGATCCCAGAATTGAACCTCCAAACTGATGGATCATGGAAACCTTTTCCGGTGTTAATTCTACAAAAGGATGCCCATATTCCGAGATAAACCCCTGATATCCATACTGAACGCCAAAAATTTTCCGCACACCATAACGGTAGTAAGCCGTCATG
>JAGQVA010001050.1 GCA_020438265.1 Bacteroidota bacterium | reverse complement strand
TCATATCTCCCATTATCCCACCTATTGCTCTAAATACAATCCTATTGATCGTCGCTTATTTCCTCATATTACAAGGGCCTTAAGCGGATGTATCCTTGATTCGGTCGAAACGATGCAACAGTTGATCTGCCAGCGGGCACATACATCCACCGGATTGGAAGTCTTTTGTAAGATCGTCAAAAAAAACTATCAAACAGGTATCAAAGCCTCCAATGAATTTATCCAACATATCCCCATTCAGTTCTCTAACTTAAATCCCAAATGGAACTATATTGCTGTGCCAAAGCCTCAATATCGGGAAGTTATTCTTTGTTGATCCCTAAGTAAACTTCCCGATGTGCCTGCCACTGCTTTTGTGAATAATATTCGGGCAGATCTTTTCGATGCGAATACCGTTTACGTAGCCCTTGATAACCATAAATACGGTGATTTTAAGCCATATTTATACAAGAGTACCAATAAAGGGAAAACCTGGAAATCCATTACCGGAAACATTCCTGACCGCCATTTGATCTGGAGAATGGTTCAGGATCATGTGAAGTCAGACTTATTATTCGCTGCTACAGAATTTGGTATTTACTTTACTCTTGATGGCGGTGGAAACTGGATGAAATTATCTGGTGGAGCTCCTACGATTGCTTTTCGGGGTATTACCATTCAGCGAGAATGGAATGATCTGGTGGCTGCCTCTTTTGGTCGTGGATTTTTTATTCTGGATGATATCAGTGTTTTGAGAGAAATTGACGAGGAAAAACTCAAAGCTGAAGGAACGCTTTTCTCAACCCGTCAGGCAGACTGGTATTCTCCTCGTAGTATTGTGAGCTCTCAGGGATCAGCCCAGTATGCAGCTCCTAACCCTGAATTTGGCGCAACCTTTACTTATTATCTTTCTGAAGGGTATACCACGATGGAGTCCGAAAGAAAGAAAAAAGAGCGGGAAGCTGCTAAAAACGGACAGGATATTCTTTTCCCCGGATGGGATGCGTTAGAAGCGGAAAAGGAGGAAGTCAAACCTCAGGTATTTATCACTATCAAGGACAAAGAGGGAAATGTTGTTCGCCGTTTGAATGGCCGGACCAATAAAGGATTGCATCGGATCAATTGGGACTTGATGTATGCATCCAAACGCCCTGTGAATCCTTCCCGCGCTGGTCAGGGTGGATTTGGTGGCAGAAGTTGGGGTGGAATGCCTGCAATGCCAGGCACCTATACGGCTACCTTGTCGAAGATGATTGATGGGACTATTACTGAACTTTCCGGTCCTGTTTCCTTCGAGGTAGTCCCATTGCGCGAGGGAGCGCTGGAAGGAGCTTCTCCTGAAAAAATGCTGGCCTTTGGCAAAAAAGTTGAAGCTTTTTATAACGATTATTCTGTCGTCAATTATATGATGGAAAACAGCATGGGCAGGGTAAATGCTTTGCAAATTGCTCTTTCCCGTGCAGATGAGACACCCGGCGAATTGGTTTCGGAGTTGTACAATCTCAATAAAAGAATGATGGATATTCAGGATGAAATGGAAGGCAACTCTGCCAAAGAAGAAGTGGGAGAACGAAATAATCCAACGATTCGTTCACGGATGTTTGTGGGAATGCGCGGTATGCGTTCGACTTATGGACCTACCCCCAATCAGGAACAAAGTATGGATGCTGCGATTGCTGATCTGGCGAAACTCAAACCGCAAATCGAGAAGATTTATAATGAAGATTTGCCACAGCTGGAACAGAAGATTATGAAGGCTGGAGCGCCGTGGATTGAAGGGTCTTTGATTCCGAAGAATGAGTAGAAAAAAATGGATTTCTGCACCATAGGGTAGGAAATGGTAGCCTAATTATTCTCTGCCGAAGGCTTTAGTATGGATTGTCACCCTGAGCGTAGTCGAAGGGTCTATGGACATTTGAGTGTTTTTTAGTACTAAGGCCCTTCGACTGCGCTCAGGGTGACATAATATCTCAAAAGCCTCCGGCTTATTAAATAATTATTTGCTTCCCTTTAAGCCAGAAAACCTCTATCAAACATTCCCATTAAAAAATATCCCCCTTACCAAAATCAGAAACGCGGTTCATCCATCTTCCCCGTGTAAAGTCAGGAAAAGCAACCGGCATACTGCCCATCGAAATAGACTGCTCTGAAAGCGGTGTGATAGCCAGCCACGTAGCGGCATC
>JAGQVA010001049.1 GCA_020438265.1 Bacteroidota bacterium | reverse complement strand
ACCTGAAGAATGGTTTTGAATACGGGTAATTCTACCGGAGAGCTATCTCCCAGAAAATAAACCAACGATGCAGAGATAATGAGGGGAATGGAAAATACAGTAATAAAGCTGGCAATAGCAGTAAGGGTGATAGAAAGAGCGGTATCACCTTTGGCAACATGGGTAATCAGGTTTGAGGTAACTCCTCCCGGACAAGCCGCCAGAATCATTAATCCCACTGCAAAAGCAGGGCTGAGATCAAAAACCAAAGCCAGAATAAAACCGATGATTGGCAATAAAATCAACTGATTGATAAAACCAATTGTAGCTGCGCGGGGGAATCTCACCACTCTTTTAAAATCATTGGGAACCAATGACAGGCCCATGCCCAGCATAATGATAAACAGGGAACCGGGCAGGACGACCGAGGTAAGAATGCTTTCTTCCATAATTTGTTTTCGTGTAGTAATAGTAATTGGGAGGGAAAATAAGAATATTATGGAAATATGCAGCGGGACAATTTATATCCCAAAATCCACAAACACCTCCCGAGTAGCCTCATACTCGCTCAATTGGCCGATATCTACCCAAAATTCATTAATAATATAGGCATTTGGCTCTGCTTTTTGGGCAATCATTTCCTGAAATAATGAGGTAATATCATAAAACTGATTATAGGGAATGCGATTTTTTAAATGCGGATTAAGGACATAAATGCCTGCATTGACAAAATAGGTGTGAAAGGGTTTTTCCTCCAGATCCAAAATTTTCCCTTTGCGGGTATGAACCACTCCATAGGGCAATCGCTGATTGTATTCATGCACACACATGGTCGCCTGACTGTTTCGCTCCTGGTGGAAACTGAGGAGACTGTCAAAGTTCAGGGTGGTAATCAGGTCGCCATTCATCAGGATAAAGGGATCTTCAAATTTTTCCTCAATCAGACTTAAAGCTCCAGCAGTTCCCAATGATTCTTTTTCCTGGATATAATGGATCGTTACACCGAAGGCTTTTCCATCCCCAAAATATTCCCTGATTACTTCGGCCTTATAGTTTACGCAGAAATAAAAATTGGCAAATCCATAATCGATGAGAGAATCAAGAATAATGTGCAAAATCGGCTTATGTCCCATGGGCAACATGGGTTTGGGCACCGAGTGCGTCAATTCTCCCAACCTGGAACCCAGACCACCAGCCATAATGACAACGGGGTTAGGCTTTTGCGTTTTTTTATAACTTTTCCCATCCAGAATCTTCACCAGTTTTCCTTCTCTGTCCAAAACTGGCAAACAAGCTCCCGCACCTGTTGTCAACAAGTTATCGATCTGACTCTGAGGCATATCTACTGTTGCAAAACTTATTTTATCATCAATCAGGTCAGATAATTCCTTGCGTGGATTGATGTTGAGAATATAATTGCGAATGGCCCGCTCTGTGATCATTCCCCAGAAAGTTCCCTCAGGACGATTCACCGCCAAATACCCTCTTCCGTGGTCATCCAACGCCTGAATAATTTCTTTTAAAGTGAGCTGGGAAGAAAAAGTGATTGAATGTTTCATGTATCAGTTTGGGGCCGAGTATAAATTCTTAAAAAGTCAAAATTATCATTTTATTGGGAAAAACAGATGAATTCCTTCTTGTCAACGATTTTTGGGTGTAAGAATTATTGATTTACTTTGTGTATTCTTGTAAAATAATGTCCATAATCATTGATCATTATTCCAGAACACCATGCCTGATTATAGATTAGATCACCTCAGTCAACTCGAATCGGAAGCCATTTACGTCATCCGCGAAACTGCTGCTATATTTGAAAGACCCGTTTTGCTTTTTTCTGGTGGAAAAGATTCCATTACCCTGGCCTGGCTGGCGAAAAAGGCCTTTTATCCCGCCCGAATCCCCTTTCCTTTTTTGCATATCGATACCGGGCATAATTTCCAGCAAACGATTGATTTCAGGGATCAGTTTATCAAAGACATGAAGGCCCGCCTGGTGGTGGGTTCGGTTCAGGAAAGTATTGACCAGGGACTTGCTGTCGAGGAAAAAGGATTAAACCCCAGCCGGAATCATCTGCAAAGCATTACGCTCCTTGATTCAATTGAAAAACACAAATTTGACGGGTGTCTGGGAGGAGCGCGAAGAGATGAAGAAAAAGCCCGGGCGAAAGAACGGTTTTTCTCCCATCG
>JAGQVA010000103.1 GCA_020438265.1 Bacteroidota bacterium | reverse complement strand
AAAGCCATAATGCGCATCACGGCCCGCTTCCCCCGTACCTCCACCCGGCCAGTGTTTGACCATTGCATTGACACTTTCGTATCCCCAACCATTTTTGATGGTTTTATCACCCGAAGATGTCTGGAATCCATCCACATAAGCTCTTGCCATATCAATGGACAATTCAGGACTTGGACCAAAAGTTCCACTAAAGCGATACCAACGCGGATCGGTAGCTAAATCTACCTGGGGAGACAAAGCCGTAGCCAGACCAAGTGCCCGATATTCCTTAGAAGCAATCGTTCCAAATTGCTCAACCAACGCAGGATCAAAGCTGGCTGCCAAACCAATCGCATTGGGCCAGCGGGAAATAGTTCCGCCTGCTCCCAGAGTGTATTCTTCATCATTTGCAGCTTCATGACGCGGATCAGAACTGTTATTGGCGGGAATTCCCAGTCCCAATCCCTCTACCAAAGCCTGGGCTTTATTATTCCAGCGAGCTGCTACTTCAGGGCTTTCCAGGGTGGTTAACAGAACGTGCCTGACATGATCGTTTGTCAGAAATTCTTTTTGCTGGTCAGTCAGATCAGAAGGATCTGCACCACTTTCGTCATAGGGTTTACCATTATAGGTACCTCCAGCACCAAATCCTCCACCGGGAACCCTCTGATGGCTACTATAAAGCATGAGTCCGGCGATTTGTTCGACAGACATTTGGGAAGCCAGATCCCGGGCTCTTTCATCAGCAGACAGGCGCCAGTCTTCGTATTTGTCCAGGGTTCCGTTTTTGTTCAGATCTTTAAAAGCGTACCGATCAGCAGTGAGGATCTTCACTCCCGACTCGGGAGAATAGCCAAGCGTTTGACCACCGTCATTGTGGATGAGGTTAAAGCTGTCTTGGGTTTCTTCGGTCCATTTGGGACCGCAGCCGGCGATCACAAAGACTAAACTGACAGTAATCAGAAAAGTGATGTGGAGAGTTGATTTCATATCTATTGGGTAAAGTGAGTAGCAATTGAGGCAGGAAAATTCAGAGTTGAAAGATACGGATTTTTTTGTTTTATAATGAGGCAGTTCTTCATCAGGGGGAATCGAGTAATGAATCAGAGTAAAATATCAAAAAGTCAGAAATCAGATTGCAGAAATCAGAAGAAAAAAGGACTTGTCACTTCTTATATCTGATTTCTGATCTCTGACTTTTCTAAGTCTGACTTTGCAATGCTACTTATTCTAGCTATCATTTTATTTATTTGTTACATTCCTCCTCCCCAACGATACTAAACACAAATACCAGTCTTTCCTCCTGGAAACGCTGGCTGATTTCTTTTTTAATAATAAACCTTTTGTTTAACCCAAAATCAATTGCCTATGTCATTCAAAATGCTACTATCAGACACCTTTCAGAAATGGTCGCCTTTATTTCTGGTTTGGCTATTTCTCATTCCGCCCGAATTTGTCCAGGCGCAATTAGGGCTTGCGGGAAGAAATAATACAGGTTTTAGGCTGAATCTCCTGCGGTCGGAAGTAATAACCCCACATGGCCAACAACCGCCTTATGAGTGGTCTGCGGTATATCTGCGCAATATCACATCCAATGTCCAACCTAAGGCAACCTTCGTGCTTGATTCTTCTGTCTGTGGTTATGGAGTGCCCAATACCAGCGATTTTGGGGAAGAATTTAAGATTTATTATTCCTACGATAATCAGGGCCAACTCAGGGAAATTGTTTTTCGTCAGGAGGGAAGTCCAGGTGCGTATGAAAATTACAGTCGCAAAACCTACACTTACGATTCCGAGGGAAAAAGAACCAATTATCTGTATCAATTATGGAATGGCAGTGCCTGGGAGGATGATTATGAAGAGCAGATCACCTATAATGGCAATGGCAAACAGGAAGGTTTTATGATCCGTGAAAAGGGTATGTCTGGCCAATGGAATAACCTGTTTCGCCAGATGAGAAATTATGACACTGCCGGCAATGTGATTGAGGTTCTTTCCGCCAGATGGAATAATAATGCCTGGCAGGATACAGCAAGAAAGGAAATCTTATATAACTCCATTGGCTTTTATACCGAACTCTTCGATGAAACCTGGAACGGTAGCGGCTGGGATACGCTCAGTAAGGAAACAGCCGTCTATGACAATTTAGGAATGATCTGGGAAGGTTATCTATTTCAAACGAAAACGCAAAATGGATTTGAGGGAGTTGTCAGGGAAGGCTATCAGTATGATACGTATGGTTTCTGGACCGGAATGACCCGTCAGCTTTGGGATAACGCTGGCGGCAGTTGGGAGAATGACCTGAAAGAAACGTATGAGTACAATCGTTCTGGCGTCTGGTTAGGCTGGGCGCAGGAAACCTATCAGGATACCGGATGGGTTAACCACATTCGCCAATTTTATAAAAAATCAGGGGCCATTCGTCAGGATTTGATGCAAGACTGGGATACGATGGCCGGTGCCTGGAATGATCGCTTCAGAATGCTGACTCAATACGATTCCAACGGAAACCTGATCCAGGAAGCAGGTATTCAATCCCGGGATGGGAATAATTCCACCTGGGGTAATACAGAAAAAAGCCGGAGATGTCTTCACTCCTGGTCTCCAATCAACGCGACAAGTCTTGATCCCCAATTGCCGGAGCTCAGTTGCACACTTGCCAATCCATACCGTGTGTACGAACCTATTAGCTGTGAGTCCATGGAGCAGGGCAAACAATACGATGTACGTCTGATGGATATGCAGGGAAGAACCGTGTATCAGAAGAGCGTTCCCGGCGGAGATGTTTTTTCTGTGGATCGCACCTTACCTACTGGTATTTACCACCTCAGCATTTACGAAAATCAGCAAATGCGTTTTCTCAGAAAAATTGTTATTAACCACTAATCTATTACAATGAAAAAAATTATATATCTGACTGGTTTTTGGCTTTTGGGCTTTAGCCTTTGGACGGGGTCAGTTTCTGCCCAGGCCGTTTTTAATGATACGATCTATTTTCAGATTCTTAAGACCAGACCGACAAATATTGGCGCAAAATATCTTATGACTTTTGGGACAGAAGCTGGCAGTACGAATAGTTTTACAGGAAAAATGGTTCTGAGTCTATGTGCATGTTATTGCGACTCTATTTGGGACGCATGGCCCAAAACACCCAGCGATAGTCTTATGACCGGAGGGAAAGCAACCCTTTCACATTCTTCCAGTGGCGGAGGCGGCAGTCCGGGAATATTTGGAACTGACGGCCCCGGTCGTTTCCGGGGAAGGCTGAATATCTGGCAGATGCCGGGGAGTTTTCCGCTGACGGAGGCGTTTACGTTGCCGGTGGTTTTTACTGTGGATTAAAAAATTTATATTTTTGTGGGGGCGCAAAATTTTGCGTCCCCACAAAAATCATTTTCCCATTACATCCACGCTCCCTCCGAAACCTCCACCTTATAAACCACATAATCCCGCAGCCTCTTCGCCAGGTCCAAATTAATATAAGGAATTCCTACACTCCCCGCAGCAGTGTAAAAATGCACGCTGGCCAGGTTTTTCCTCTTCTGATAAGGGCTTTGACTAATTTTTACTGCCTGTACTTTATAAAGATGAATAATAGAGTGCCTACTGGCAATAATTCCCGAACGGGTCGTCAGGGTTTCTTCATTGATCCACCAGCGCCAGTAGCGCTGATAACGACGGCTGAGCAGCCATACAATGGGAATCCATAAAAGGTATACCAACCCAAACCAGTCGCCGGTAAAGGCTTTGAATCCCGCTACTGCCAATGCAGGCAGAATCCCAAAGTACAATACATGACGGGTGATAATCAGCGGGCTGATTGCATGCTCCTTATAATCCTCTCTCAATTCGGAAGGAAAATTTGTAGCAATAATTTCTTCTAACTGTTCTTCATAACAACCGGGAATAGTAATGGATTTTTTGGCGCTGACCTGCTGGCTGGAAGCCTGAAACAGTCGTACGGTATGCAGACCAAACATCCGCTTCAATGGATCAGTAACCCATTTGATAATCTGAATTTTTCGGTGAGCTGCTGATTGCTCCTGACGGTTAAACAAACCCGCAATCAGTTTAAATCCTTTCTCCGTTTCCCACAATCTCAGGTCGAAATAGCGCAAAATATGTTGAATGAGGGTAATAAAAAATGAGGCTACGATTAGCACGCCAAACCCCGCTACAAACCAACCAAAACCCCAGGTATTCTCAGAAATCCCCTTAAAAACGTAGTCAACAGCTTCTTCCTCCGTCACATCTATAAACTGCAACAATCCAAATACAGAACCGATTATCCAAAAGAAGGTCCGGATATGATTTCCACTCACGCCTACCTTCAAAAGATCTTTGGGACTCAACCGAAAAACCATTTTATCGGGTTTTGTGAATTCTTCCACCTCCGGTGTATCTATCCCTTCTGTAGATTCCTCATCCAACTCTCCTTCTTCACGCTTTTCCGCAATGAGTTCTTTCTTTTTCTGGAGAATATAATCCCGCAGCGCTTCTGCTTTATCACGGCTCAGGGCATCAATAGTCAATTCAGATTTGGCAGAACCAGCCGTATCTACCTCCACACTCACGACATTCAAAATCTGGTGTAACAAATTCTGCTGAAAATTAATAGTTTGAATCCGGTCCAGAGGAATATTGAGATTGGTTTTTTGGAGGACTCCCTTGGAGATAATTAGTTCCCCATCTTTGACATGGAAATAATACTTAAAATAAGAAATCAGGGAAAGGACTAGCTGGATCGCAGAAATGGCAATCACTCCTCCTAACAACCACGCCATATACCCATCTCCCTTGTTAAAAACCACAATGAGGATGAGTAACCACAACTGCCGGACTGCCTTTCTCAAAAACTTCAGGAAGATAAAACCGATAGCTAATGGATTCTGTCTTTGCGGGACATTCAGCGGAATTTTTGTATCAAAACTATGATTGATCATTGCCGCTGATTTGTTTGAGAATAAAAGATTTCATTTGCTCGGCATCCTCGGGAGAAAGACCCGGAACCTGTAAGTCGGTGCTTCCTCCACCAGCTGTATACACTTTCAAACTGGCCAGTCCAAACAGCTGATCCAGGGGGCCTCTGTTCACTTCACAATGCTGGACACGCTGGAAAGGAATGGTTGTAACGCTATGCCACAACAGCCCTGAGCGATAGGTAATATCCTTGTCTCTGATTGAGTAGGATTTTTTCTTAAAACCCAAAGGAATAATAATGAGTCGAAAAATCAGGAGTAATCCCCATCCTGCAAAAAACAAATAATAAGCCATTGAAGGGGCACCAGCTCCCATCATAATCAGACCGGGAGCCACCAGAATGGCCATCGTAATGGCCAGACCCAAAAATTGAATTTTGAGATAGGTAGGGCTTAAAGGATTACGCTCAGATTGCTCTGCATGAGGCAGTTGTCCGATGTCTATGGTGGGGTTTAGAAATAGAGTTTCTTGCATGGGGTTATTGGCTTTTTGCTTTGTATCTACAGATGACCATTTTATTTTCAAAAAGTTGAAAAATCACTCAAAAATCAACTTTCCTGATATTTTTTCTTCAGCAATTCTCCGTTCGCCTTATCCTGATTCATTGCCCCAATTAACGCTTCTAATGAGTCAAATTTCAACTCCGGGCGCATGTATTCAAGGATTTCTACCCGCAGCGTTTTCCCATAAATATCCCTGTCAAAATCATAAATCCATACTTCCTGAGAGCGATCAAATTCTCCCATGGTAGGTTTATGGCCCACATTCATCAGTCCAAAATGGATCTCATTTCCCAGGAAAACCCTGACAAAATAGATTCCATTACAGGGGATGAGTTTCCTGGGGTCATCGGGATTGATATTTGCAGTTGGAAAACCCAGTTTTCTCCCCTGTTTTTCCCCGTGAATCACTTCTCCGGCGAAGGTGTAGGAATACCCCAAATACCTGTTGGCTGCTTCAATGTCCCCCTCTTTCAGAGCAAGACGAATTTTGGTCGAACTTACCTTGGCATCGTCAATGGATTGCGCCGGAATCTCTTCTACCTGATATTTTCCCTCAAATTTGAGTTCGTTTAATTCTTCAATTCCTCCGGTACGGTTTTTCCCAAACCGATGATCATATCCAATCACGATCTTTTTTATTCCAACAGTATCAATGAGAATATCTCTGATAAATGCTTTGGAAGGAATTCGGGAAAATTCGCGGGTAAAAGGAATCAAAAGCAATTTGTCCAGGCCAATTTTTTCCAGTATCCGAATTTTTTCCTCTATCGTTTGGAGAAGCCTTAACGGGTTATTTTCGGGAAATAAAACCAAACGAGGATGCGGATGAAAACTTATCAATACAGACTCGCCGTCCATGGCTTTGGCAGTATCGATCAGCTTTTGTAAAATGACCCGATGGCCAATATGCACCCCGTCAAAGGTTCCAATCGTAGCGACCGTATTTTTCCCTTTTTGATATTCTTCTAGCGAATGGTAAACTTTCATTTTTTGGTGAATTGCGCGGCAAATTCTTCAATTTCCCAGGCATTTACGAGTTGATAAGATCCGATCCTGGTTCTTTTTAGTTCCTTGATATAAGCACCTACTCCCAGGTTTTGCCCCAGATCATGGATGAGTGAGCGGATATAAGTCCCTTTACTACACCGGATCTTTGCTGCGAAAATAGGAGGCTCCCAATTACCATCCAACAACGCATATTCATAGATATGCACTTTTCGGGATTTTAGCTCCAGGCTTTTTCCTTCACGGGCAGCTTTATAAGCCCTTTTTCCATCAACCTTCACTGCTGAAAAAATCGGGGGGACCTGTTCTATTTCTCCCAAAAATCCTTCTATCGCTGTTTCAATGTCCAGACGAGAAACTCCGGAAGCATCCTGAATGTTTTCTTCGGGAAACTCGGCATCATAGGAAGGCGTAGTTGCTCCGAGTTTAAAAATCACTTCATATTCTTTTTCCTCATCCTGGATCTGGTTAATGGTTTTGGTGTGTTTTCCTGTACAAATAATCAACAAACCCGTAGCAAGAGGGTCCAAAGTACCCGCATGACCGACTTTTTTTATGCGAACGAGGTTCCGCACCTTTTTTACCAGATCAAATGAAGTCCAGCCTTTAGGTTTATTAAATAACAAGGTCTGTCCGGCAGCAAAATCCATGTATATATTTCTTAAGGCATCAAAGGTAAAAAATTATTTCTGGAACTAATTGGCTATTGGCCGTTGGCCTTTAGCTTTTGGTTTTTGGTATAATTCTTAGTCTCTGACTTATTCGGAATCACCGGGCCAATAGCTAATGGCCAAAACCTAACAGCCAAAACCCAAAGTGTTGATTTCAATCTTGCAGCTCACGACTTATGCATCAAAAGAATTTTATAATGCTTAACAACTATTTTTCAGTCATTTATCCACTATTAATCGCTGTTTTCTTTTTTTTCAATTATTCTTCCACAACTGCCCAAACTCACAAACCCGGATTTATTCTCACTTCTGAATCTGGCATAGTGTATGGCTCTTTTCAGGAAGCATCTGGTTTACCGGATTTACAGGGACAAACATTTATCAAAACCAACCATTTACAAAATCATCACTATCTGGTTTTGAAAAAGGGAGAATTTACCAACCGGAAACTCTACAACTGGTATCAAAACACCCGAATGGGGAGAGTCATACCTCGCAATCTGATTTTGAGTCAGGTAGATACTTCTGGAAAACTGGTGCGATCCTGGATTTTGATCGAAGTACATCCCGGCAGTGAATCAGACTTTCAGATGAATCATGATGGTACCGGCCAGGCCAGCTATCTGAAGTATCGATGCAAACAGGTAGTTCCCAGAATCCCGTAGTTGACATTTCTCATATAGGATCACCACTATTTCTCATCTGACATATTGGCAATCATCATTTCAAAAATATAGTATAAGTATCATTTTGTAAGGAAATCCAATGAGATGAAAAAGCTGGAATTCCTTATTATCATACTGTTTTGCATGGCTCTGACGAGTAGGGCCCAGGACTCCAATAGCTTACTGAAACAAATACAGGCAGAGGACCAGGTAGGGATTGAAGCACTGGCATTTTACTCTGATTCTCTTCTTACTTCTATTTTGGCGGTATCGTCATATCCGGAGGTATTGGTCAGAGCTCAAGATGTGCAACAACAAACGCAGGCGAAGTTGCAAGAAATCATTGCACCTTTTAACCGACAAACTCAAGCCGATTTTTACGAATTGGCCAGATATCCCGGGCTGATGGAAACCATTGCCAATACAACCGGGAAACCTTCCAAAAATACATTAAAAACAATTGCAGAATCCTATCCTGAAGAAGTGCAGTCCCTTCTCCCGCAAATGGGCAGTAAATATTATGAGGAAATCATTCAGATTCATCAAATAGAAATTCAGGCGGAACAGGCAATGGGAGAACTCATCAAAGGTTATCCTGCCGCATTAAGGGAAAACTTTTGGATGCTGGTCGATAACCCTCAGGTCCTGGACGTGCTCATGGAGCATTTCCATACGGCGGTGGTTCTTGGAGCAGAATATAAAGCAAACCCTGAAGCTGTTTATGCTTCTATCGCCCAAATGAGGGAAGAACTCATAACCCGTGACCAGGAAGAATTGGAATCATGGAAATCTGACCTCGAATCAGATCCTGACGCAATAGAAGATCTGAAGGAAGCAGCAGAAGAATACGCAAATGAAAATAATATTCCCTCTCCCCCTACTTACAAGCCTTCTTCAGCAGAAGATGGTAATTACGTTCGGGTAGAACATTATTATTATTCATATCCTTACTGGCTGGGATATCCATATTGGTATCAGACTCCGATTTGGTATCCCATGGCTTACTGGAATGATTGGGGATTTTATTATTTACCAGGCAGAAGTATCGTTGTATTTGACTTGCCTTCATGGTATTTTGTCAATTGGTACTTTACCAATCCCTATCACCATTATTATTATCCCTATTTATCCCGATACTATATTCGACATTATGAGAGACATCCTCATTCAACCAGGCCCTCTACGATTTATGTCAGAGACTGGGTAAGCAAAAACCGAAATGTAAATGGGGAGAACTGGCTTAATAATGACCAAAACCGTATCAGGCGGCTTAGAACCTATGGCTTGCAGGAAGGCAGGCGGGTAGAATCACAGGTTAATCTGAACAGGAGAAGTCCTGTTGATGAACCTTATATGAAACCCGACAAAAGGAACAGGACAACTCCCGTTTATCGCCAACCTTCGACCAACAGGTCCAATACAATCAATCAAACAGAACCTAACAGACCTCGTCAGTTGCCTAACTTAAATCAGGCACCTGAATATCATAAACGTACCTGGGAAAAGACCCGACCCACTGTAGTCAGGCCAGTTCCTCAAAACAAAATGCAAAACAAAGGTACACTTATCAAAAAACCAATTAAAAGAAACTAGAGATGAAAAAGCTAATCCTTAGCGCACTGATGGGTCTTCTAGTGCTCCCGTTATCCATTTCTGCCCAACAACTTACAAAAGTGGCAGTCTTGAACCTCGACTCAAAAAATTTGTCCATTGACCCGGCCTCTTTAGGCAACCTGGCAAGAGTCGAACTCCAGAAAAAATCACAGTTTGAGGTCTATGACCGCTATGATATGGAAGCGTTGCTTTCCGGTGATGATTTTTCCTGGGACAATTGTTATAGCAAACCATGTCTGGTAAAGGCAGGTGAATTACTGAAAGCCAATAAAGTGCTGACTGGTAGTGCTGAAAAATTTGGCGACAAAATTGTAGTCATTCTTCGCTTCATCGATGTATCCCGGAATATGGTTGAAAAAACCAACGTCAGAGAATTCATTGATGTGGAAAGCGAACTCCAAAAAATGATGGAGGTTTCTATTAACGATCTCCTGGGTGATCCTGTTGATCCTATCCTGGAAGGCAACCTGGCTTATGTAAGTGAATCCAGTACTTTACCTCCTAAAAAGTTCCTGAATAATGGTCCACGAGTCGGTTTTGCCTTTATCAATGGCCGCACTGCGGATCGTATGATGGATGATAAAGCGCACGGAGGATATGACATTCTTCCTTTTATCAGCCAGATTGGATACCAGCATGAATTCCAATACATGAGCTCTGGTAATTTCCAGGCTTTGGTAGAAGTACTGGTTATGGCCAGCGGACTGGAACAGTCTATGTTTATCCCCAACGTGGTATTCATGAATGGATTCCGTCATCAGAAAAGTGGTTTTGAAATTGCTTTTGGGCCTTCTATCGGAATGAGGAAAATGGAATATGGATACTTCAATACCTTTAAAGGAGAACATGAAGGGATTATGCTTAACGGAGATGGCGAATGGTATTTAGAACGGGACTGGGATGTAATGAATGAAGGAATACCCGTTTCCAACCCTAATAATATTGAAAACCAAATTGATAGTCGTGGGGATCTTCAGGTATTCTCCCGCTGGATTTGGGCAGTAGGTAAAACATTCCGTACAGGTAATCTCAATATGCCCGTGAACGTATATGGTTCCATTTTGAAACGAGATTATCAGGTAGGTCTCTCCGTTGGCTTTAACGTACAAAGAACTAAGAAAAAATGATTCAGGTGTTGTTTAGTTAGCGGGTTATTATTTGGTGTTTTTAGACAACCAGGTAAGTTTGCATGCTGCGGCCATCTTTAGGGTGGCCGCAGTTTGTTTATGCTGTGTGGGAATGCTGCATGGACAGCGTATATGTTTAGCATCTTTTTTCTCTATTATTGCGCCGCTTTAAAAAACGGCGCAATAATATTGACGCTGACATTCTACAGAATGCGTTGAAATTTATCTGGCAGGATAAGAAAATGGTGCATTATTTAGAATGAGAACATTGACTGTACTATTGCGCCGTTTTTTAAAGCGGCGAGAATGGGAGAAAGCAA
>JAGQVA010001048.1 GCA_020438265.1 Bacteroidota bacterium | reverse complement strand
CCACCTGCTTTCAGCACCCCTAATCCGGGAACTTTTCCCCTGATGAGCTGCATAGGGTCAGTGATTAATCCCTGGGCAAAATCCTGACTTTTCAGAGAGAAAACAGAACCTGAAAACAGATCTTCACTCTGGCTGGAATATCCCAGGTGAATCAAACTCTGATCGGTGGAATCTGTGAATTTTTCCGTCTGTCCATAAGCTATGGACCAGAAACAAAGGATTGTCCATACAGATTTGCGCAATTTATTCATAAAATGTAGTAGTAGTTTCGTCAAATAAATTTACATTCGTTTAGGTCTTTTTCAAAGCAACCGGTTAAAAATCAGACTGTCATTCTGCATTCCCTGATCCTATTCAAACAGAATCACCTTGCAACAAACGCCCCCTCCATCATCGGTATTCTCCGCCCATATTGCCCTTTTTTTTGTGGCTTTATTTTATGGAATTAATTATTTTATTGCAAAAGGAATCTTCCAGTATATTCCACCTCTTGGCATGGTTGCTGTCAGAAGTGCTTCCGCAATCCTCTTTTTCGGTATCATTCATCTGGTATTTATCAGGGAGAAAATTCGGTCTTCGCGGGATTTTTTCATGCTTTTTCTGTGCGGGATTTTTGGTGCAGCCCTGAATCAGATCTTTTTCTTTCTGGGGCTTTCCCGGACTTCGGAAGTAAATGCATCTATTTTTATGATTACCTCTCCCCTGTTTGTATTTATCATTGCAATTATATTAAAAGCGGAAAAAATGACCTGGCTCAAATTGGGTGGGCTTATCATTTCGTTTGTGGGAGCGGCTATGCTTAGTCTGGGAGGAAGGGAAATCAGCATCAATGACGAGACTGTTCTGGGAGATTTTTTTATTGTTTTGAATGCAGCCGTTTATGCGTTCTATTTGGTTTTGGTCAGACCGCTGATGGTGAAATATCACGTTTTTACCATTATCATGTGGGTGTTCATTTTTGGAGGAATAATGAATATCCTGATCGGCTTTTCTGACCTGTGGTATTTGGATTGGAACACTGTTCCTGACCAGACTTATCTCAGTGCTCTTTACGTAGTTTTATTTGCCACAATCGGCACATACATCCTCAATGCAATTGCTTTGAGAAAAGTTTCTTCCTCTTCTGTCGGAGTTTATATTTACCTGCAACCAGTCATTGTAGGGCTGATTTCCTGGTTTTGGTTTGATCGTTTTTTATCGCCTGTAAAAACCCTTTATATGCTTATGGTAGTCGCCGGAGTAGTCATTGTCTCATACAGAAAAAACAGTAATTAAACAAGTAGCGATAAAGTCTAAAGTCTCTTATATTTGTTTGCAGGAACCTAAATAAAATGCCCTAAAGTTACTAAATAGTCACATGCAGGATTATCCGGGATATAATGACTTTGAGGAACAACAGGCGAGTAAAAAAGCCAGGCAATTTGAGGATCAATTGCGTCAGAAAAGGTATTTATTTATCGATCTGATTCAGGTTGAAGAAATTTTTGAGTACTACTGGCAAAAAAATGAGCTTAGTAAGGCGCGGGATTTAATTCATTTTGCCATTCAAACCTACCCCACTACCGGGGATTTGTACTTTAAACTTGCTCGTATAGATTATGAACTGGGGAAATTCGAGGATTCTCTGGAAAATGTAGATATTGCTTTAGAGCAGAATCCATTTGACAGGGAATATGTCCTGTTTAAATCCGATCTTCAAGCCAGACTGGAAGATTACGAAGGCGCGTTGTATTCTCTTCAGGAGCTGATGGCCCTGACAGATAATCATGAGGAGATCTATCTGCAAATGGGCAATATCGCCCAGATCTGTGGCTACCCTATTGAAAGTGAATCCTTTTACAAGATGGCACTTTCTCTTAATCCATATTTTGAAGAAGCTTTGTATGAATTGGCTTTTCTTTTTGAGTCCGAAGACAATCTCGAAGGAGCCATTCAGATCTACGAAAACTTTCTGGATGAATTTCCCTATACCGAGCAAATCTGGTATCACCTGGGGGTTCTTCATCGCAAGAATAATAATTACGAAAAGGCACTTGAAGCCTTTGACTATGCTATTCTCATTAACGATTCTCTGCATCTGGCCTATTTTAATAAAGGACAGGTCTGGGTAGAACTGGGTAACTATCCAGAAGCAATCAGAGCATTTCTGGAGGCGAATCTCATCC
>JAGQVA010001047.1 GCA_020438265.1 Bacteroidota bacterium | reverse complement strand
GTACAAAAGTTTTATACAGCTTGTAAATGTAAGTTATAACTCAATATCACTGAAAATTCCGGGTGACTCACGGTTTCTATTGTAGGGTAAGAAGCTAATTTATACATTTGCAGTTAATATCTGCTTAATACAAAACTATCATCTAACTAATATACTCATGGGTGTTTTTGAACCATATCTTGACCAATTTTCTCAATCTGTCAATCTGGTTGACTTTTTGGTTAATATGGGCGTTACGGCGTTGTTAACCATTTTACTGAGAATATTTTATATCCGGGTTGGAAACTCAGTCTCAAATCGATCCCGTTTTGCCAATAACTTCCTGCTGCTGGGTCTGACGACCATGTTGATTATCACAATTGTAAAGTCTTCCATCGCCCTTTCTCTGGGACTGGTTGGTGCCTTGTCAATTGTGCGATTCAGAGCAGCAATCAAAGATCCGGAAGAATTAACCTACCTTTTTCTTACCATTGGAATCGGGTTAGCAGCCGGTGCAAACCAGCCTATCGTCGCGATTCTGGCTTTTGTTTTTATTACCGGATTGCTTTATCTGAACAAGAAAATTACAGGTGGTCTTTCATTCCGCAAAGACGATAATATGTACCTGAATGTATCTACCGATAAGGATGATTTGACTATAATCACCGACATTCTCACCAGACATCTTTCTTTTGTAGAACTCAAACGAGTTGACAAAACGGCGGCTGGACTGGAGGTGTCTTTTGTGGTTAAAGCAGAATCTGTAGATACCATCGAAGCTGTCAAAAAGGAAATCGCAGCCCTGTCTGACGCTACAACTTTCTCCATGATTGACCAACCCGATCTGGTAGTATGATTGTCAAGGATCGGTCTCTCAGAACGGTAAAGCATCGCCTGAAACGTTTGTTAGCCGGGATTCTGATCCTCAGCGCAGCCAGTCTGGTTTTGTTTGTTTTTTCTTTCGTGTTTATTCCCAAAGATCCGGTAATCAAGGATTCAATCTATTGCGGAGCTGAAGAAAAAAAACTCAAAGGCAGTGATTGGGTTTTTGTGAACCAGGGGTATGTTTTCCGCAACGGAGACAGTCAGACAAATCAATCGGCCCGTACAGGGAAATATTCCTCCCAAATTAGTGGAAACAATCATTTTGGCCTTTATTATGAACTGAATGGCTATGGGCCCTGGGACAGATATTATGCTTCTGTATGGCGAAAACGAGACGGAGATTTTCCAGGTGCCTTGGTCGTAAATATTCAGGGGAAAGAGAATTATTATTACGAAGAAACCAAATCTTCTCAAACGGATGAGGAAGGCTGGGAAAAACTGGAGATAGTATTTACCGTTCCTGCTGAAACAAAATTCGCAGCAGTATATGTCTTTGGATCAGGGATAGGGCGAGTCTATTTTGACGATTTGGAAATCCACCACATCGATAAGAACTATGCGAAAAGCTTATCAGCCAAAGTTGATACTGTGCTTCCAAAGCTGCATCTTCATATCGATCAGGTGGGAATGCGGAAATTAAATCGACTGAGAGAAAAAGCGCTTGATAGCCATATTTTAATTACTCCCCAGGATCCCTGGGTAAATGGCAAGATTGTCGAGGGCGAAGAAACCACCCCTGTCGAACTAAGACTCAAAGGTGATTGGGTAGATCATCTTCGCACAGATAAATGGTCTTTCCGAATCAAAGTAAAGCCTCCTTTTGCGTGGGAGCGATTGATTACTTTTTCAATTCAGAATCCCAGGTCAAGGTATTATTTGCATGAGTGGTTATATCACCAGCTCCTGACTCAGGAAGATATTCTTACCACCCGGTATGATTTTGCCCATATCACTCTCAATGACGAACCCAAAGGGGTTTATGCTTACGAAGAGCATTTTGAAAAACAGTTAGCTGAATTTCGCTCCCGAAGAGAAGGCCCCATTTTAAAAATCAGTGAAGAAGGTGTGTGGAACGCCCGCAAAAGGCGGCAGGATTTTGATCATGCGACAGAAGTCGAGGATGAAATGAATACCTATGAAGCGGCGGAAATTGAACCTTTCAGGGAAAGCAAAACGCTGAAAAACCCGCAGCTAAACCTCCAATTCCAGCAGGCTAAAATTTTATTGGATCAGTTTAAATTTGGTACAAAAACCGTTTCTGAAGTATTTGACATTGATCGGCTCGCCAAATTTTATGCTCTG